>JBBQWB010000233.1:0-1537 GCA_038210985.1 Bacteroidales bacterium | reverse complement strand
GTTTTTTACAAACGGCTGCAAAGGTAAAAATTATTCGGCATATTAAAAAAAGTCTTTTGATTAAAAGTTGAAAATACTAATAATTTCTATTTCAAAATTTTGGATTAACTTTGTATCAAAATTAAACTTTATCAACTATGGAACAGATTCTAAAATATTTTAACAGCCTCACTCCTACTCAAATTGCTCAATTTGAGGCACTATATGATTTGTATGTGGATTGGAACTCAAAAATAAACGTAATTTCGCGTAAAGATATCGACAATTTGTACGAACATCATGTGTTACATTCTATGGCAATAGCTGAGATTATTAAATTTAAGCAGGGAACAAAAGTATTAGATGTGGGAACTGGTGGTGGATTTCCAGGGATTCCGTTGGCTATTTTATTTCCCGAAGTACAATTCGTTTTGATAGATTCTATTGGAAAAAAGATTAAAGTTGGAATTGAAGTAAGTAATGCTATCTCATTAAAAAACATTCAATTAAAACATTCAAGAGTACAAGAAGAAAAAGGCTTATATGATTTTGTAGTGAGTAGAGCCGTTATGCCTTTTGGCGATTTGGTTAAGTTGGTTCAGAAAAATATCAGCAAAAAACAAAACAATGCGCTGCCAAATGGTATTATATGCTTGAAAGGCGGTGAACTTCAACACGAGATTTTGCCTTTTAAAAATTTAGCTGAAATTTATGAAGTAAGCGATTTCTTTAATGAAGAATATTTCAAAACAAAAAAGGCTGTTTATATGCCTTTGTAAAAATATGAAAATGGTTCAATGCCATTTCATTAACAGATAAATAAATATGATGACAATTAAAACCTTTGTATTCAGTCCTTTTCAGGAAAACACTTACCTCGTATACGACGAAACTAACGAAGCAGTGCTGATCGATCCAGGCTGTTACGATGAGACAGAAAAACAAGTATTAAAACAATTTATAGAAACTAATAAACTAGAACTTAAACGGCTTTTAAACACGCATTTACATATTGACCACCAATTTGGAAACCGCTTTGTGGCCGAAACTTACAATCTACTTCCTGAGGTATGTAAAGAAGATGAATTTCTATTGGAAAGAATAGACACTCAATATCAAATGTTTGGTTTGAAAATGGAAGATAAAGCACAAGAGTTGGGTGATTATATTGTTGATAATCAGCTTATAAAGTTCGGAAATTCGCACTTTATCGCATTGCATGTTCCAGGACATTCCCCCGGAAGCATGGCTTTTTATTCCAAAGAAAATGCTGTTGTGTTTGCTGGTGATGTGCTTTTTCGAGGTTCAATAGGGCGAACTGACTTGCCGGGAGGAGATTATGCCCAGTTGATACGCTCTATCCAGGAGAATTTGCTTCCCCTCCCCGACTCGACCGTAGTTTATAGCGGACATGGCCCTTCGACGACTATTGGTTACGAGAAATTGAATTATCCGTACTTGTAGAAAGCCCCCTACATCCCCCGAAATGGGGGACTTTTAAGACTTATTCTGTTGTTATTCAAAATATTATTTATATAGATTATTATCTATAATAAAT
>JBBQWB010000232.1:0-1618 GCA_038210985.1 Bacteroidales bacterium | reverse complement strand
CCTTAGCCGTGCTGTATGTTTTATAGAATATAGCATATAAACAACTTCAAAGCGAGTAGGCTTTTTTTTCAACCAGTCTATAGCTGTAATATCAATTAATAACTCAAATGAAGTTTCAGGATTATCACGAAGCATCATTGTAGTTTCGACAATTTTTTCTTTTGGAATAATTACCGAAAGTTGATTACGGTGTTCGTAGATTTCATAATCAGGGCAAACTTCCCCGATTACATTCAATATTAATTCTTTCGTCAAAGCCATTTAAGATTCCAAAATTTTGTTATCTATAAAAATTTAAAAATGCAAAAAATTTTTGATTTTATAAAATATATTGTAAATTAAAAGTATTATTGTGGCATTTTTTTTAAAACTAATGTAAAATAAACACCTTAAAAATTGATATGACAAAAAAAATCATTATTTATTGCCTTTTTTGCTTAACTGCTTATCTCGTTTTTTACTCATTAACAGCATATAGCAGTTCGAGTGAGACAAAGGCTATATTGGAATCTCCATATAATTCAGTTCGTACACATTTATTGTTTCTCCAAAATGACAATTATAACCCAAAGCTTTCAGCAAAATCGCTAAACACTTCTCAAATTAATCGCAATGATGCTGAAGATTTAGCTATTAAGTTAAAAAGAATTTTCGACGGCAGAGGATTGTTTGTGATTCTGGAGGAAATACCTAAAGAGGCGAATTATCTTGATACTGTGAGCCAAGAGCATAAGTTTGTAATTTTCCCCGAAATTCCAAGCATTTATTTGCAAAAATATGGAAACAAGTGGCTTTATTCACTCGAAACAGTATCTCACATTAATGAATTATATAAATCAACATTTCCAATTGATACTTTTTCATTTGTTGACGAACTTCCGGAATTTTGGAAATATAGTATATTTTCAGTTTATGTTTGGCAGATCACCGGTTTTATTTTAGCAGCTATTTTAAGCTACATTCTATATCTTTTATTATATTGGATTTTGGGGTATTTTCTAGAAAAATTATATTTAAAATTTTTCAAACCAAATCTTTATATTAAATTCATCAAACCAATATCGAAGCCCATAAGTTTACTTTTGGTTATTTTGATTTTTGATCAAGTAGTTGCAATGCTAAGTATTCCAATTAAATTATCACATATAATTGGTTTGATTATTAATGCCCTTGAGCCTATATTAGCAACAATAATAGTTTTTAGGTTGAGTGATTTTGTTATTAATATTTTAAGTTCGATAGCAACAAAGACTAAATCGAATGTAGATGACCACTTAGTGCCTTTTATTAGCAAGACCATGAAAATTGTAATTGTGATTTTTGGAGTATTGTATTTTTTCAGTAATGTAGGCATAGACATTACGCCATTAATCGCTGGTGTTTCGATTGGAGGTCTTGCTTTTGCTCTTGCTGCCCAAGATACTGTTAAGAATCTTTTTGGTTCGTTGACTATATTTACCGACCAGCCATTTCAGGTTGGTGATTGGATTGTTGTTGACGGCGCAGAGGGCACAGTAGAGGAAGTAGGAATACGCTCGACACGAATTAGAACATTTTATAATTCTTTAATTTCGGTTCCGAATGGCAAACTTTCAGATGCTAAAATTGACAATATGGG
>JBBQWB010000231.1:0-1628 GCA_038210985.1 Bacteroidales bacterium | reverse complement strand
AAATTACTTAAATTTATCTTTATAACCACTATAAATACTAATTATTTTTTTTTTAATTGAATTTTAATCTTTTTTTTCTTATATTATAGCTTGGAAGATTGTTCTTTGACTCATCGGAATAGGGTAGGGGTAATAATTTTTTTTCATAATGAGTCCTGCCTGGAAATATTCCTTTCGGTTAAATTAGAAGTGATTCATTGATAAAATTTGATATATTGTTGCGAAGCACTTTTTCTGCTATTTTTGCTTTTTTGTCGAGAAATAAGTAAGGAGCGATAATATCAGATGATAATTGTGACACACTCCGACCTAATGATAGTATATCCAATAATTCAAAATTGTCCGAATTAACTAAGGGCAAGTATTTTTCAATATTGTCAATAGATGCATAAGATGCATTTGTGAAATCGTGCATATTATCTTCCAAAATTGAGTAGAATTTATTATTTACAGAGATAAATTTTTCTACTTCATCTATATCCGCATTTATTCTACTTTCGTTAAAAACATTTGAAAAATTGAGAATATATGGTTTAGGAATAGCAATTATTCTCTCAATAGCTTTTTTTATTATTGAGTTCTTGGGTATATCAGTTAGCTCTAAATAGTCACGAATTATCTCAAATTCATTGCCTTTAGGAGTAGTTTTAATCTTTTCGGGCAATATTCTTGTTCTATTTTTAAGCAACAAGGTATCAAATAATGATTCAGGCAGCTTAGGCGAAATTCTGAATTTACTTTTATGAAAATTATCAAAAATTATATCGTCAGCAGAAATAGATTTAGTTTTGTTTTCTTCTAAAATCGGAGTTTCGAACTTGTTAATAATTTTCAGAGAGTAGCTGTTGAAATTATTGAAATGTAGCATTATTTCATCTTCAATAATTGAATATGGGTTAGCTTCCGAATCTAATTCTACAAACCTATTTTTAAACGGCTTAGTTATGGGCATAACATAATCTAAATCAACGTGATAATATTTGTCAGTTTGAGAATTATCATTCTTCTTTGGAGAATATGGGTTAAATGGTTCATTAATACTATAATTTTCTTCTTGAATAAATTGGTTTATATAGGGGTCATAAAACCGTTTTCCATCGTAGAATAACTTGATTTGAGGAATTAAAACCATGTCCCTGTATGATGCTAATACAGACAAGTTGTCATAATTTGATATTTCACCCAAAGGCGACAAATTATTTATCAAAGATTGCAAATTTCCTTTACTGTCCACGCTTGCTAACGTTGAATTATCTCTACTCAATATATAGTATTTATACTCATTAGTTACAATATTATGACTATATGTGAATCTTACATCATCAACTACGAAGCTATCAAAAACAGTTTCTACATCACCTTTTTTATTAATTATAGCAGAAAAATGGGGATAAGATGTAAATGAAGCTCCACTTTGAGGCATAAAATAAGTCGTGTCATTTCCAGCTATACCTATCAAACTTTCGCGAGGGGTATAAAGCAAGAAAGTAGTATCTGAATTAGACTTGGCTATTCCAATAAGCACATTGTTATAATCATATACGTAAAATGTAGTATCTGAATTTAATGCTTTAGAAATCATATTGCCACGATTATCATAAGACAAATTAAAATTGCCACTAAGCACT
>JBBQWB010000230.1:0-1651 GCA_038210985.1 Bacteroidales bacterium | reverse complement strand
GGTGGACCTCATGGAGACGCGGGACTTACAGGCCGTAAAATTATTGTCGATTCATACGGCGGAGTGGGTTGTCACGGTGGAGGAGCTTTTTCAGGGAAAGATCCATCCAAGGTTGACAGATCGGCCGCTTATTATGCCCGGTACGCGGCAAAGAATATTGTTGCAGCAGGGCTTGCCGATAAATGTGAAATTCAGGTTGCATATGCCATTGGTGTTTCTAAGCCTTTAAGCATAAACGTAAGTACGTTCGGTACAGCAAAAGTTGATGAAGAGAAAATTCAGCAGGTTCTTGAGTCTGAGGAGATTTTCTGTTTCAGACCCGCTCAGCTGATAAAAGCGCTTGGCCTCATGAATCCTAATGGATGGTGTTATCATAATACTGCTGCTTATGGTCATTTTGGACGGGATATTTTTCCTTGGGAGAAGATTGATAAGGCGGATGATTTGAAGAGGATTTTTAAGTAGGCAATCTGTGCAGTTGTCTGAACCGCAGATTCGCAATAATTCAGGTAATAAGCTGTTATTTTGTAATTTGGACATATTATTAGTGATTCTGTTAAAATTCGAGCATTATATATTTGAATTCAAGAATTTCCAGTTTTGTAAAACTTTGTTTATTCATTGACTGGTTATTTTAAATGGCTATATTAAATTTGTATGTTAATTATGTCCGAAAGCTGTAAAAAAAATAATAATGTAGTTTATTAGTAAAGGATGGTAAATTATGAAAAGAATAACTATAAACATACAGGATAGTTTGTATGATCCAATGATAAGTTTATTTGAGCAATTAGGAAAGGATAAAGTTGAAATAGTTTCAACTGAAAAACAATTAAATAATAATTTGAACATTAAGATAAAGAAATTATTGTCTCAAACCAGTATTGAAATCTTTAAAGAAATAAAAGACCCGATTAAATGGCAAAGAGAGCAAAGAGATGAGTGGCGTTAATATTATTTTAGATTCAAATATTATAATTTACTTGTCGTAAGGAAGAATTGCTGTTGATGATTTAATTTTTGAAAATACAAATTATTCTATATCTGCAATAACTTATATGGAAGTGATGGGCTACCCGTTTGATAGTAAAGTTGAAGAAAAAATTGTTCAAAGTTTGTTAAATTTATTCACTATAATTTATATCGATGATAAAATAAGTCGTAAAACTGTTGAAATTCGGGAAAAAAATAAAATAAAATTACCAGATGCAATTATTTGTGCAACGGCTATAATTTATAATGCAACCTTGTATACAAATGATAAAAAATTAAAATTATTAAAAGATTTAAAAATTGAATTAGTAAAAGTAAAAGACTAATTAATATTTAATATTGAAAAAAGTAAGACAATATGCAGAACTACTGTGTCATGCTTAGGCAAGCTCAGCACAAGTCGAGCGAATCGGGCGTTAAAAAAAGGATTTTATTATCGCATTCAGCTTGATTCAAAAAAGTCTAACTCAAGTAATAAATGGAGTCTATTGAACAGGTAGAATGATGTTGTAGGTTTGAATGTCTGTAAATTCATAAAGTAGATTTTAAAAAGTGTCGAGGTAATATCATACCAATGGAAAAGTACTAATGCGATTGACTGAAAATCAGTTGGAAATCATAAAGAGTGCGGTAATAAACAATTTCGGGGAAACATCAA
>JBBQWB010000229.1:0-1667 GCA_038210985.1 Bacteroidales bacterium | reverse complement strand
CAATCACACTCATAATAAACCAAGATGCAAAAGATAAAATTAAAGTAAGCGTTGTAATTGTTAAGGTTCTCCAAGCAATTTTACTTCCTGTTTTATTCCAAAATTCTTCGTTTTCTGGTTCCCATTTGTCTAGCCAAGTATTCATAATATTCGTTTTTTATTGTTTTAATTAAGATGTAGTTTGTTTTAAAAGAGGACAAAAATATCCTTTTTGGCAATTGCGAAAATAAGAAATTGTTTTTTGTTATTTAACGCTTATTACAATTGCTTTTCATTAGATTTTCTTTGTAGAAAAAAGTTGAGGATTAAACGAAATCATCGCCCAAGCCCAGTAATTTGTTGCTGCAGGATTGACAAGCGATTTTAATCTTTCTAAAGAATTTGTTCCAAACATTTGAGAATAACCTCCCGAAATCTTAATGTTTTTTTGAATGGTATAACTCATCGTAAAATCGATTTCAGTTCCTAAATAACCATCCATTTTTTTATTAGTTGCATCCAAAATTGTTGCTGGAGCAGAAAAATAATGAGGCATTAAAACAAATTGCCATTTGTTTTGAGTATAATTCAAATTCAAATAAGCATCTTGAAGTCCGACACTATTTTGATGATTTCCTACATAAAAATAATCCATGTATCCATTAAAAGCGTGGTTTGTACCAAATATTGGACTAAAGGATTTGATATCAGAACTCGTGTCGTCTTGATTTTTTCCAGAGAAAAATTCATATCCCACTGAAGTTTTAAATTCCTTAGTTACCGCATATCCCAGATTTGCACCAGCATACCAAGCACTAACATTTTTATTTTGGTTCTTTCCGGTTTGTCCATACAACCCTAAATTGGTATCCCAATTATTTTCTTTAAAAGCAAGATAAGTTCCAAAAGTTTGTTTGTAATCAACAGCTAATTCGGTATTGGGTTTTGCATATTCATAACCTGTGTTTAAAAACAACAGACTCAGGTTCAATTTACTAATTTGTGAATGATACCAAGCATATTGCATCAATTTATAATTAGTAACATAAGGCGTTTTGGGTTCAATTATGTTTTCGGCATTTGCATTCAAAGCAAATCCTAGGTCTAATTGACGGTTTTTGGGATGGAACGAAAACTGCAAAGCATCGTGACTTTGCCCTTGTTGTGCCCAATCAATTTCGCCCATAATTCTTTGATTATCATAAGAAATCACTTGACGACCAATTCGGCTACTCCAATTGGAATTGATTTCATATTGTGCCCAACCTTCAAACATTGCAACGCCATTTTTGTCGGCAATAGTAGTTGTGGCAACATCACCCCAAGTTCTAACGTTTTGTAGCGTCAATTTTAATTTTAGTTTTTCTTGCGTAAAATTCATATTCAAACGAGAGCGTTGTGATACAAAAGACGCTGGACTTTCATCATTAGAAATCAATGTTTTATACCCATTTCTATATTCGAAACGAGGCCTTAATTGTAAATTTGCATCAAATTCCTGTGCAAAAGTGCTGAGTCCCATCATTGACATAACCGATAGGAAAATTATTTTTAAAGATTTCTTAAGCATAATTGAAATAATATTCATTTTTAAAAACTTGACTTCACACACAAAGTACTATTTATGAACTAATTGACAACGTAAAAAAAACTTGAGTTTTATTCGTCAATTAAAATGCAAATGAAGC
>JBBQWB010000228.1:0-1689 GCA_038210985.1 Bacteroidales bacterium | reverse complement strand
CCTTTCTTAAATACACTTATACTTTCAAGATATATAATATCATGTATGGTTGTAATTAAAGGAACTTTACACCATATCGGAGCGGTATTACTCGTACAATGCAACAAATCACATCCTTCCTTTAAAGCAGCTTTTGGCAAGGCAAATTGTTCCCAAATAGGATATGGACCTCCTTTAAGTTCAATAATTTTAAAATTTGGTGCTGGAGGAATGCATGTATTATCTACATCTGGATTTACAAAAACAACATAATGATTGACTTTATCAATTTGTTGGAGATTTTTTATTAACTCCAAAGCCACCATATCCATCCCATGTTTCTTATTTCGGTATAGTCTTTGACCTTCAATGCCGATTTTCATAATAGTAAGATATTAAGTTACTTAAAAAGAAATTACAAAATTGTTAGTAAATGCATTTGATTAAACAAAAGTAAGCATATAGCAATTATTTACTTACTGTCTATTTCACCGTGTTGAGTATGAATGAATTTCTTATTGGCTCCTTTAAGTTTAAAAAGGGATAAAAACATACTGAAAAAAGCTTTTGGCAAATCAAGTAGAGCCTTAATAGTTTGTGAATTGTAAAATTTTTGAGGAATACTTAACAAAAAAGCAATCACAACAAGAGCAAAATTTATGACCCAATATATAAAAGGAACTGCCAAAATTGAGTTTTCCGGGAAAAAAGTATTAATTGCAACCGAGAAAAGCATTAAAATTGTTGATATACCAATAAGTAAAACCCTTGGAGGAGAAACCATTTGATAAACCTTATCGAAGAAATCTATATTCGCTTTGAACAATAAATGATAAAATCCAGAAAAGAAAAATCTCCCGAAATAAACAAATTGAGCTGATAACCAACGTTTTCTTTGGTTCTCAAAAACTTCAATTTTTTGTACCTTTTCGTCGGACACAATGGCATCATTAAGATACTCTATTTTCACTTTATCACGCAACAAGGTAAGTTCAAGTTCTTTATCGAAACCCCCTACTGCATTTATTTGTAACATTCTATTTTTGAACATCAAATAATTAAATGCCATACCCGATCCAATAAGTGCCGATGAAAAACCTAAGCTACGATGACCCTTTCTAAATATATGGTTATTAAGCTCTTCGCTTATAGCATCAAGTATTGCGAGTGAAGTATTTGTGTTCTTAGCAACTCTATGACCCTGAACCACTTCAAATCCATTATCGAAAGCTGAATTTACTTTGGAGAGAAAGTTATTTTCCATAATATTATCGGCATCCAACACCAACGCAACATCATAGTTGTCACCTAAAATTTCCATTGCACGGTTCAAAGCCTTTGTTTTAGTACTTTTCTCGAAAGACACTTCAATAAGTTTAATTGGTAACTGTTTTAACTTTTCAATTGTATCATTTTGAAACGAATCTGCAATTATCACAACATCAAATAAAGTTGAAGGGTAATTTTGCAATAATGCTTGTCGTGCTACTTCTACAATTACATTATCTTCTTTATATCCTGGAATCAGAACAGCAAATTTTCTGAACTTTCCTGCTGTTATTTTAGTTCTTTTGGGTGGAAAAAACCTCCCAGCAAAGGCAAAAACAAATATATATAAAGCTCCAAAAGCTAGATACACAAACAAGATATACTCGACTACATGAACAAATGTATAGAAGATACTCATAAAGCAGTAGATTTTAATATTGA
>JBBQWB010000227.1:0-1719 GCA_038210985.1 Bacteroidales bacterium | reverse complement strand
AAAATCGGATCTTTAGTTTCCGGTAAAGTTGTAGAAGTTGTAGGAGCCAAAATGACAGATGAAGTTTGGGAATATATACATAAAGAAGTGAAAAATATAGTTTTATAATTTCCAGAAAATGGACTTTATGATACTTGATTCTTTATTTCTAAAATAGAAGTAATTTTAAAAAACAACTTTCTTAAGTTCACCTTTGGGTCGATTAAGAAAGTTCAATATAATGCTAAATTCAATCAAACTTTACGGAGCAATCGTTCTTGCCATGATTTTCTGGTCGGTTTCGTTTATTTGGACTCGAGTGGCAATTCTCTCATTTCATCCTGTTACGTTAATCACACTGCGTTTGCTATTGGCTTCGTTTCTGCTTTATATTGTTTCCAAATCCATTGGAAAATTTCAGCGACTTCGACGCGAAGATATGAAATGGTTTATTTTACTCGCTTTTTTTGAACCGTTCATGTATTATATTGGTGAAACCTACGGCCTGACAATGGTTGAATCTACATTAGCTTCAGTAATTGTTTCCACAATTCCACTTTTTGCTCCGGTGCTGGCTTATTTTTTACTGAAAGAAAAAATTGGCTGGATGAATATCTTGGGCATTGTTGTTTCTCTTGCCGGAGTATTTTTTGTGATTTATGAGCCGGGTGGAGGACTCTCAGCTAATCCTTGGGGAGTTGCTTTGTTGTTTCTTGCTGTTTTTTCGGCTATTTGTTATGCCACAACGCTCCGAAAAATATCAACTCATTATTCTACATTGAATGTCATTTTCTACCAAAGCCTGATTGGGTTGGGATTTTTTATTCCAACTTTTCTGATTGTTGATTTGTCAACAATTCAAACTTTGCGGGTAACACAGCAGGCAGTCGTTGCATTGCTTTTGCTGGCAGTTTTTGCTTCGGTCATTGCTTTTGTTTTGTTTGCCGGAGTAGTTCGTAAAATCGGTGTGGCGAAAACCAATGTTTTCGTCAATCTGATTCCTGTTTTCACGGCTTTGTTTGCATGGAATTTTATGGGTGATAAAATTACTTTACTCAAATGGGTTGGAATTGCCATAGTCGTTTTAGGATTGTTTGTGAGTCAGTTAGGCAAAATGAAGTTTAAAATTAAGTTGATTCGAGGACCGGAGTATTAGTTCATTTGGTTTTTTAAATAAAGCTATTTCAGAATAATTAAACATTCTAAAAGATAGAGAGGGGCGCAGTTCATTGGATCTGTGTCCTTTATTTTTTAGCGAAATGAAATTCGAATATTTTTTACGTACTTATTCAAAATAGCAAAATGAACTAATAAAAAGTTAAATAACATTAATAGTAAATCTTTTTTATTTAGATCAAACGTCTAATAATTAATTGAGTACATTTTTGTAAATTAATAAAATTGTCATAAATATAGTACTATGTATTGCAAGGTACTAAAACTTATAATATATTTGCAGCGTTATTCAGAAAACCAATTTGAAAATATAGTAATTTGAATATTTGGAAATTAAAATAAACTTAAAAAATCTCGATTTGGAGATAAGGCTCTATGATTACACTCAAAAATATCCACAAAACGTACAACATGGGACAAGCATCTTTGCATGTCTTGAAAGGAATTGATTTGCAAATAGATAAAGGTGAATATGTTTCCATCATGGGAGCTTCCGGCTCGGGAAAATCAACTCTTTTGAATATTCTTGGGATATTAGATAATTACGATACCGGTGAATATTAT
>JBBQWB010000226.1:0-1760 GCA_038210985.1 Bacteroidales bacterium | reverse complement strand
GAATGAATTAGTTCTCATTATTGTGCTATAACATACGTATATTTTTTAGAAGAATCTGAAGAAGATAATATAAACATAGATGATCAGCATTTAGATTATAAATTTTTCGCTTTTGATGATGATTCTTTACATGAAATGGTTAAAATTAGAATAAAAGATATTAAAAATAAATTACTTAATAATTAAAATAATATGAAAATAAAACTGATTAAGTCTAGCTTTTATAATGAACAGACTACAAAAGATAATCTTTGCAACTTTATTCAAAATACAGAGCAGCTTAGCATATGAAAATATTGCAAGAAATTTGAGGAAGATTTTGCTAAATGGCAGAATAGGAAGTATTGTGTGTTTTTCAATAGCTGAAGCTCTGCTAATCTATGATTGATTCAGTCCATGATCAATTTATGAAAATTAAATAAGTGAGATAAAGTTGGGTTTTCTACTCTAAGCTGGGCTACTAATGTCATGCCTTTGATTCAATTAGGACTAGAGCCTATACCTGTTGATGTTGAGCTATCAACGCTGAATATTTCATTAGATACATTAAAAGAAGTTGTTAAGTTAAATGAGCTTAAAGCATTATTCATTACTAATTTACTCGGATTTTGCGATAATATAGATGAGATAGAGAATTTCTGCAATGAAAAATGAATTATTCTACTTGAAGACAACTGTGAATCAATGTGAACAGAATATAAGTGAAAAAAATTATGAAATTATTCTATAGCGTCCTCGTTCTCTACATTTATCGGTCATCATATGTCAACTGTAGAATGATGAATGGTATGTACAGATGATAAGGATATTTATATAATGCTGAATCTAGTGAGAGCTCACGGATGGGATAGGAATCTATGTCAAGAATTCCAAAATGAAATCAGGATTGAAAATAAAGTAGATAATTCTTTCTACTCTAAATATACCTTTTATGCCCTAGGTTACAATCTTAGACCAAATGAAATTACTGGTTTTTTAGGTTGCGAACAATTGCCATATTTAGACGAAATTATCCAAAAAAGAATTGGAAATTTTAATAGGATAATCCATACAGTGAATGCTAATGATGATTTTTATAATCTTAAGTTTGAACATATAGAAAAATTATCTAATTTTTCTATGCCTATTATCTGTAAGTCAAAAGAATTACTTGAGAAATATATTGATATATTTACAAAAGCTGAAGTAGAGATAAGACCAATTGTATGATGAGATCTGACTCAACAATTATTTTGGAAAAACATTTATTGAGAAAATAATAAGAATACAAATGCTAAATTAATACATGAACAATGCTTTTATTTTGGCAATAGCCCAGAATATACCGATGAAGAAGTTGATTATCTTATTTCCCTATTAAAATAATATGAATATAGATTCTAAAATATATGTAGCTTGACATACTGGATTGGTTTGATCTGCAATAGTTAGAAAACTTGAAGATGAATGATATAAAAATATCATCACCAAAACCAGAGCACAATTGAATCTACTAGATCAAAAAGAGGTTTATGATTTTTATGAATCAGAAAAACCTGAGTATGTAATTAACAGTGCAGCTAGGGTATGAGGAATAAAAGCAAATATGACTTATCCTGCAGATTTTTTGTTTGAAAATATCCAAATTCAGAACAATATCATCTGGTGAGCACATCTTCACTGAGTTAAAAAACTATTATTCTTATGAAGTAGCTGTATATACCCCAGAAATAGCATTCAGCCAATAAAAGAAGAGTATTTCATGGATGGCAAAGTAGAAC
>JBBQWB010000225.1:0-1773 GCA_038210985.1 Bacteroidales bacterium | reverse complement strand
TTACAGTTTTACCATTAAATATTGAAGCTGAAAAATCAGTTGCCGACCACAATATTTTGTTCAATTTAGCCAACCAAAATAAAGGCGAAATGGTAAATGCAAACGAAATTGAAAAACTTGAAAACTTAATTAAAAATAACGAAAATATTGTATCAGTTGAATACAACGAAAAACAACTAAACGATTTAATAAACCTTAAATGGGTTTTCTTTTTATTGTTGATTTTATTGAGTTCGGAATGGTTTTTTAGAAAATATTTTGGTGGATATTAGACAATTAATAATTTTCAATTAGCAATGTTCAATCTAAAAACGTCATCCTATGTTTGTGTAAGCAAAAAAAACACTTACTTTAGAATATAAAAAGAACAAGAGAAAGGAATAAGATTAAGTATCGTCATTAGTTCATAGAAACCGTTCGCAATGCTAATCCCTTTCTCTTCTACTTTAAAACTTGAATAGTTCATTAGGCTCGAAGCCTGCATTTAGGATTGATAAGTTAAAAAGTAGTGTTCTTTACAAAACTGATGTAAAATTATAAAAAAAAATGAAATTATGATTATTGGAATTGATGTATCAAAAGAAACGATTGATTTAGCTTATTTAGAAAGCAATAATCAATGGAAAAGTCAAAAGATAAAAAATAATGTTGATGATTTTAGGACGTTTATAAAAGATATTCCTACAGATGCACATTGTGTAATGGAAGCAACGGGTCCTTATTATCTTTTGTTAGCATGTTTTTTATATGAAAATAAATTTAGTGTATCAGTAGTAAATCCATTGGTTATAAAGCGTTATTCTCAAATGAAAATGAGGAGAACAAAAACGGATAAAGCAGATGCTAAACTAATTGCAGAATATGGAGTTGATCAAAAGCCTGAATTATGGAAGCCAGCTGAAAAAGTAATAGCTCAAATACAACAAATAAATTCAGCATTAGAAAAGCTTACACAACAAAGAGCAGCATGGAAGAACAAAAAAGAAGCACAAGATAAAAATCCAGATAATGATGATTTTACGCAAAAAATCATAACTGAAACATTATCTTTTTATGATGCAAAAATAAAAGAAGTAGAAGCAAAAATAGCTGAAATAGTGAAAAATAATTTTGCAGAAATGAATGCAATTTTAAGAAGTATTCCAGGAATAGGAGCAAAAACAGCAACAACATTAATTGTAATAACAGGAGGTTTTAAAAAATTTGAAACCTATAAGCAATTAATTTCTTACGTTGGATTAGCACCTCGAATATATCTATCAGGAACAAGTGTAAAAGGAAAAGCTCACATTTGTAAAATGGGAATGAGCCGAATTAGACAATTGTTGTATATGTGTACTTGGACAGCTAAAGAAGCAAATTTAGCATGTAAACAATTATTTGAAAGATTAGTAGAAAAAGGTAAACCAAAAAAGATTGCTCTAATTGCAGTTGCAAACAAATTATTAAAACAAGCTTTTACTATTGTGCAAAAAAATGAACTGTATTTGGAAAATAGTTATTAAAAAATTTGGAAATAAGCATAGTTCATTGCGAGCAACGAAGCAATCTAAAAATGATAATCGATAATTAACAATTTTATGAAAAAAATATCAATATTTTTATTATTATCAATATTTAGTTTCCAATTTGGATTTTCTCAAATAGTGACTCACTCTATTATATATATGAATAGATTGAAAAAATCGACCGAAAGTTATTCGAATTATTCAGTTTGGGTTGACGATAAAAATGTTGCAAGTTTTGAAGGAACAAATCCAATTTTTTCACAAA
>JBBQWB010000224.1:0-1789 GCA_038210985.1 Bacteroidales bacterium | reverse complement strand
CCCCGAAGCAATCCACATACCTATATAAGCTGGGACAACTCCTTCTCGAGCAAATTTTTCGCCTGAAATTGAAATTACCCAAAAAAGCACAAATATTAGTACCGTTATTATCATCGGAATACCTAATCCACCTTTGCGAATAATTGCACCCAAAGGAGCTCCAATAAAGAAAAGCAACAAACAAGCGATGGAAAGTGTAAATTTACGATGCCACTCAATTTCGTATCTAGTGATTGCTTTTCGTTGATAATCGAAATCTGCATTTTTAAATTCCACAATATCTTTTTGGGATCGAGCAGTTTGCAAGGCATATTCATACACCATAACTTTTTCGTTATCCTGAAACAAATCCATGATATTTTCGGGCAAAGTAGTAGTATCATTTAATACAACGGAAGCGGAAGTATCGTAAAAATTATTTCCGTAGTATAAGTTCTGTACTATTTTATCTGAAAAATCTACTTTGTTTAAAATTAATTCGTTGTTTAATGAATCGATAAAAAAGCTAAGTTGTTTAACATTAAGCATTTGATAATTATCCTTAAAAAACTCTTCGTTTGTTTTTTGCATCGAAAACGAAGACAAGTCGAACCGCTTTTTATTTTCTTTAAATTTAATTCTAGTAATTGGCCTCATAAGGTTAAACAGTCCTCTACGTGGATCTTCGTCGTATGCAAATCCATTATATAAAGTGAAAATTAAATATTTTTTATCTGATGTCATAACCATTGTCCCCCACTCTGCTCTAGTAACAGAAGTGTTTCCCATTTGGCGAGTGTGATCGTAAATTAGCACATCTCGAATCGTTTGATTGTCTCTTTCTTTATGGGCAACTCGAATTACATATTTATCAATTCCGTTATAAAAAATTCCTTCGGGGATGCTTAATGCAGGTTTTTGTTCACGAACATCATACAATAATGATTGCATTTTAAGATTTGCCATTGGTAGCAAATAATTAGAAAAACCAAATCCTGAAATACTAATAACTATAGTAAAAAAGATTAGAGGTTTCATTATTTTAACCAAAGATATTCCCGATGATTTCATTGCAACCAACTCGTATCGTTCGCCTAAATTGCCGAACAACATTAGGGATGACATAAGAATAGCTAAGGGTAAAGCTAGCGGAATAAATGTGAAAGAAGCATAGAACAGCAGACGAAGTATTATATGCCATTCTAAGCCTTTACCCACAAGGTCATCGACATATTTCCATAAAAATTGCATTAGAAGTATAAAAACAGCAATAAAAAAGGTTAATAAGAGTGGTCCTAAGTATGATTTTAGAATATATAAGTTAAGTTTTTTCATTTGCAATATTAATATTGCAAATGTAAGTTTTTTTTCAAAATAAACTCCTTTAATAAAGAGAAACGTTTGTACTATGAATCGTTGGCGATTTAAGAACTTCTATTTTATCAAAATCGGATAAAAATTGACACAACTAAGCATGCTTAAATAAGCACCTAATTTACAATGTTTTACGACCAATATTTGCACACTGTGTTTGTTTAATCAAATAAATCTTTTTTTTTTAAATCACTTATTTATATTTAATTTAACTGTTGTCCGATATAAATTTTGACAACTGTTGTATGATGTTGTATAACAAGCTAATAGGTAAAATGAAGGAAGGTAGGGTTTGTTTTTGTGTATTTTAAAAATATGGATTTTCCGCAATTTATTGCCCCTGCCCTCAAGGGTGTAAATTGCTGAAAATCAATGCATCCTTTAGGATTGAGGCAAAAATTGATTGAAGTAATTTACACCCAAAGCAAAATTTATT
>JBBQWB010000223.1:0-1816 GCA_038210985.1 Bacteroidales bacterium | reverse complement strand
CGGCAATTTGGCTTATATCAGCTTTTTTTATATCACCTACTGCGGTATTATTTTCACCAGCAATACTATATTCATACTACGTAGTATCTTTAAAAAATGATATTAGTCCTAAATCGCTGACTAAGTTTTTTACTCCAATCGCAGCAGTTATATTTATTACAATTTTAGCAGCATTATTTTTATACTCAATGGGTTTTACACCCGAATATTATACAGACGGCTTAACTAAGGTGGACCATTTTCTGAGATTATTTCCTACACAGAGCGATCAGGGTATTTTTGACATTACTCATATTAATGACATTATTAATCAAATATTTCTTGTAGTACCAGGATTTGGCTTGCTCATATTTGTTAAATGGAAGCAAGTTGATGATGATAACAAACCTAATGTAGTATTTCTGATTATTAGTGCGATTATTGCTATTATATTTATGCTAATATTCAGGACGGATATAAGTTTTGTTCGTGATTGGGATTTAATGTCAATGATAGCCTATCCTCTATTATTTTTGTTAATCATAACATCATTAAATGCTAAAAATGATGATTATAATATTTATATTGCCATTGTGCTTGCTCTTATTCAGTTCGTTCCTTGGATATTACTAAATTCTAATGAGAAATTATCCTTAAACAGAATGGTTAGCATTTCTAACATTAAATATCTTCCAGATTACGCAAAAAGTAATAATTATGATATTTTGAGACAATATTACCAAAATGGGATTAATATTCAGAATCCATCAAATTATATTCTGAATGAAGAATCAAGCGAAAAAATTCAAAAATCACTATTTTATACTTCTTTAGCCTATAATTATGAAAAAAATGAGAGGTATCTGTATAATTTATCGCTTTATTCATATATTCTTAAGCAAAAGGATTCTGCATTAAAATATTTAGATTTGCTATTTGAGACAAAATCAAAAAGTAAGTATTTAGGATATACTCTTAGGTCAAAGATTTATATAGATGAGGGTAAAATGAAATTAGCCATAGCAGACCTCAAAAAAGTAGAAGAATATTTCCCGGAAAGTGAGACAGTGAAGCTTGATATAGCTAACCTATATTACATAGCAGGTGAGCCACGTAATTCTTATGAATATTTCCAAAAAGCTTTCGAAATAAATCCAGATGCAGATGGCACACTTGACTATTTGATTGAATTGAGCTATTTGGTTGACACACGCGAAAAAACTATCGAATATTATCATCAATACGACAAATTAAAACCCAATAACCCAGCTACTTACTATAATATAGCACTATGCTTTTCAGAAATTAACAAAAAAGATTCAGCAAGTTACTACGCTGAAAAATCAAAGCAGCAAGGCATCTCAGATGAGCTATTAAAAAAATTGAAATTTGCTCAGTAATAATTATAGCCCTGCCATTCATGGCAGGGACGATTGTAAACTAATTAATATTCGGCTTGAGCCAAAGGATATTTGCGTAAATTCAAACTTCGGAAGTTTTCAAAACTTCCGGAGTTTACTCTTCACAACATACATATTTGCATTTATATCACGTAGTGATTAAATTATGGTAATAAACAAATTCCCTTGAATTATTTACGCCGTAGGTGTTATATTATCAATAAAAAAAACACATAACCTAAATCAGTGGATTAAATGCTGATTAAGAAATTAATTTAGTAAGATTATAAGATTTTTTTTTATGTTTGTAAAATGAAATGATGGCTATTTGACAAAAAAGTGGGAATACAGCGAAATGAATCAACTTATACTTGGCGATAACTTAGAAATTATGCGGAAAATGGACTCCGAATCCATTGATTTAATCTATCTTGACC
>JBBQWB010000222.1:0-1829 GCA_038210985.1 Bacteroidales bacterium | reverse complement strand
ACGTCAAATTCAGGGCTTTCGTAGCAACGAATTTAGCGAGTTCCGAATTAGATTTTGTAAGTTTTCATTTACTTTCACCCTTGGCGGAAAGAGGTTGACGATTTCTTGCAGACACGAATTGTAAACATAAAGTCCTGATATTAATAATCTCAATAATCAAACAATAATACTTACTTTTGTAAGATTTTAGACAAACAATTACAACATTAAGGATAAAAAATGTATTTTAATGGCATATTTTTTTACTAATAGCTCATCAAATAACAACTCTAAAATGAAAAAAAATATTCTATTTCTGTTTTTTTTATGTTTGCTAATTTTCCCTATTTCAGCTCAAAACAAAGGTGATTTTCGAATTGGTATATTTGGTCAAGGAATTTCAAATCAGACCAATGTTCTTCCACAATTCGGATTAACTGGTGAATACTTTTTGAGTCACTATGTTAGCCTAAACTACAAATACGGATTGGGAACCAATTCAGAAGGTAGAGTTATGGGACACATCAATCCTTCCATCCTTGGACTCGCCTTTGCTTCTTATGGATCTGCCGATTTATTATTTTATTCTTTTTTAATTCCCGAAGGAGTTTGTTATCACGTATATCCTAATGATTTTTTAGAAATTGCACCATATATAAATCCTTTGGGTGCCGAAATATATTTATATGATGATACTCCTATTTTGCTGTCTTGCAGTTTTGGAACAAGTATTCATTTTAAGCCAAGTAGCTCTATTTCAATCACTCCAAATGTCGGAGCAACAATTATTTATAAAACGGGAGAATTACTTTCGACATTTGGGTTGTCGTTAAACTATATTTTTAACACAAAATAATACTCGAAATTTAATTGAATAATTTATTTACTTAATCCTTCACTTTTTTAAGTTCGGAAATATAATCGAATTGTAAATCTTCGTGTAGCATTGTAATAAGTTTTTCGATTTTAATCAACTCACGTTGATAAATATTTTGCAGTGCAGTATTTTTAATCTTATGTAAATCAAATTGATTATATTTTTTACAGAAATGGATTCGTAATTTAATTTCAATTTCGCTTGAAGTTGTATAATTGGAGAATTTCTTAATCATTCGTTGAATTTTCCGAATAGTTTTCTTTGCTAAGTATGCATTATTAGAATTCAAATCTTTAAAACTATTATTAATGTCTGATATTATTTCGTTGACAAAACTATCTTCTAAACCTTCGTAAAAAAGCAAGTACGTCAGTAATTCTTTATTTGCGGTAGAAAACTTAGCTAATCTCAAGCAAATTTTAAGTATTTCGTCCCTATCAAGCTGACTAATTTCTTTTCGAATATCACTAATAGAAGAAGCTTTCATGTATGAAAACTTTTGCTTTTCAATGGATTAAGCAAATATTCAAGCCCATTGATTTTAATTTCGTACGTAGTTTGTAATAACACTCCTAACTTGCCTTTTGGAAAACCTTTTCGGGCAAACCATTCAAGATATGAAACTGGAAGATTACACAAAAGAGTATCTTTATGTTTTCCAAATGGCATTTTCATTTCAACTAACTGCAGCAAAATATTTGAATCAGGTTGCATTGAATTATTTTCCTTCAAAATTAGGCAAAATAATTGGATTTTGCGAATAGTCAGAGTATGGCTATTTTTGAGCAATCATTTTATTCGGATTACAAATCCGAACTAGCCTTTTGTTGGCTCGGATTTGCAATCCGAGCAATTGGAGTTTTGGTTTGGTTGTATGATGACTGAAAACGAAAAAAGCCTGTTGAGTTAACAACAGGCTTTTAAATATAGATGGCGGCGACCTACTCTCCCACAATAAATGCAGTACCATCGG
>JBBQWB010000221.1:0-1844 GCA_038210985.1 Bacteroidales bacterium | reverse complement strand
TTCAGAATTTCTATAAATATCATGGAGTTGCAAAAGATGCCGCTGAGGCATGTGCTTTGGCTATTAAAAGCGGAGTAAATCTCAATTGCGGCAATGAATTCAACAGTTTGCCAGAAGCTGTGAATCGTGGATTAGTAACTGAAAAAGAAGTAGATGTAGCGATTAGTCAATTGCTGAGAACAAGGTTTAAACTTGGATTATTTGATACTCCTAACGAAAATCCATTTGCTCAAATCAAAGAAGAGGTGGTTGGATGTAAAAAACATATAGATCTAACCTCCGGAGTGATATTTAGTAAAAGCTCTTCGTTGCAAAAGCCACTCACCTTTCGAATTGAAAATAAATACAGATATCGCTCGATGTAACAGCCCCTTTTGGTGTGCCTCCATTTTCTCCATTATGTCTATCTCATTGTCATTTTCATCCACTAATATTACAAATTCTTTTTCCATGCATTTATTTTTAAATAATATTGAACTGATATTTAAAATAGGCTTTACACAATAATACTAATTTTGTGGAATCCAAAACTCTGATTCGTGATTGCATTATCTTATTTGCCGGAGTCCGTTTTAAATTTGTCAATAGTTGTTTGTAATAGATAAAAGCTATCAATACAGCCAGTTTTGATTTGCCGGGAAGTTGTCTTATACCTTCTCTGGCTTCGCAAAAATCGGCCTCAATGTCTGTAATTAATATATTTTTAGTTGCTTCGTCAAACGCCGCCTTGGTTAATTCGGGAAAGTAGCGACGGTCTAATTGTTCAACATCTTCTTTCAGGTCGCGTAAGAAATTTACTTTCTGAAAAGCTGAGCCTAATTTCATTGCCGGCTTTTCCAACTTGTTATAAAGTTGTTGGTCACCATTCACAAATACCATTAAACACATAAGCCCCACCACATCCGCCGAACCATAAATGTATTCTTTCAATTCGGTATCATTGTTATAGTTGAGTTTTTCTAAATCGGCTCTCATGCTTTTCAGAAAAGCCTCAATTAAATGAGCCGGAATGTTGTATTTTTTTACCGTGAGTGCAAAGGAATGCAAAACAGGATTCATACTTATTCCAATGGATAACGTTTCGTAATAATCTTTTTCGAATTGATCAAAAACTAATTTCTGATTCACATGATGAAATGTATCCACTATCTCATCTGCCAGCCTAACAAAACCGTAAATGCTATAAATGGAATCTTGCATTTCCTTATTCAAAAAACTTACAGCAATTGAAAACGAAGTACTGTAAGCTTTTGTTACCAATTTACTGGTTTCAAATGATATCTCGTTGTATAATATCATAAATTTTATATTATTAAACAATAAATCGAAATTGTGATATTTTTTTTGCGGTTCAAAATTAATAAAAAATATTCTTAGTTTCATTTCTTTTCTTAAACACGCGATAAGTATTAAAGTTTTGTACCCCCTGCGATTTTGGAATTGTGTGAGCATTAGCGAGAAAAGTAATTTCAGGCTTATCGTTTAAACACCAAATACATTTTCTACTCATAATTCTTTTCAAAAGACTACAAAATCCTTACCTTATCTACCCCACGCTGCCGCACGATTGCATCGTGTGGCAACAACATTAAATCAATATAATATTCAATAGACCTTTTTCTTCTTTTACTCATTTAGTCTTTCTGTTTGCTTGCTTGCCTAACGACCTGCCACGCGATGCAATCGTGCGGCAACATAGGGTTTTTTATTTCTGACTGAAATTAGGGTCTTTTGAACGGTTCTACTCCAACTCTACCAGTCCGAAAACCTGCCGCTTTCTCCATAGGGGCAAGTTTTTCCCTAAAAATTCTATTTCATTTTCTTCTCCACGCTCGTTGATGGAA
>JBBQWB010000220.1:0-1878 GCA_038210985.1 Bacteroidales bacterium | reverse complement strand
CCACGCAAACCTATCCCTCCAAAAGAAAATTACCAAAAATCACTGTCATTCAGAGCGAAGCGAAGAATCTGTTTTTTTATCGGACAATCATGTACAAATATAGAGTATTTATTTGAATACCAAACAGTTGCCTTTATGCGTTCGCTATTTCTTCATCCTCTTTTATTTCACAAAGCAATGGCTCAATACTAGAATAATCCTTAATAACTTTTACGGTTATAAAAGCAAGGGTTATTCCAACAGCATTTCCAACGATACTAACAAGTGTGATAATAATTAGCGAGTCCACTGATTCGGCATTCATAGAGAATCGAAATACAAATTGACCAATAAAATTACTTACAATCCAAAGTGTCCACCACCAACCTAAGTATGCTGTGGAAAAATTTTCATTAACACTCTGTCCATTTTCCATCAAGCATTTTTTTGTCTTTTGATATAATTCTTTCATTATTAGATATGGTCTGAATAAACAAATTATGGGAACAAACCAACTTCCAGCCGCCCAACCTTCGGATTGGGATAAATGACTTACTCTAAGATGTAGATTAAAATAGGCTCGTCTAAACCATTGAATGAATGTTATGCCAGAAATAATGTAAACTATAAAATAAAGAATTCCGATTACTTGCTCTCTTGTATCATTTGCAGTGGCGGCGTCCATTGAAATTAACCTACCGTTTGCAACAGCTTGGAGTAAATCGTATTGAAAGTAGCCAGAAATTAAAGATACAATCTCTAATGCTAAAACAATCCATATCAGCATAATAGCAGTCTTCGCTCTTTGTTCATTTGGTTTTAATCTTTCCATTTATTTTAATTAAGGTTTATTATTGACACTATTATTAGGCATTTTACGCAATTTTTTGTTGTAAGGTGTATTATTTTGAAGTAAGTGTGTCTAAATTGGGCTGCCAAATTTTCTGTGCATCAATTATGCTTTTGCTACTAAAAACAAAAAGCAAAATTAAAAAAAAGTGTTTTGTGTTCATGTTTTTAATTATATTAAAATAACTAGTATGTCTTTTCGTTCTTTATTTTATGTTTAATAACCATATTTTAAATCTTATCATTTCTTCTTTTCTGCCCACATTTCTTGTCAAATTTATAAAAATAAATTACAATATATCAAATGTTGACCTTTTTTATTTAACGGGACTTCTAAAAATTCATTTTTCAGCGTTAGACTTCAAAATTAAAATCCTCATCCCGATTAATATTTTGTTTAATTTCAACGCCTTTCATCTTTATGCTTAGTGTCTAAAATAGCGTTGAAAACTTACAAAATCTAAATCGGGACTGCGAAAAATCTTAATCGCCTCAAAAAATAGAATTTTTAGAACCCCTTTTAATAGCTTATTTTAGGATAAGTGGATGTGATGATGTGATGATGTGATGATGTGATGATTAGTGGATGAGTGACAGGGGGGCACTCGTTACTTATCACTCGTCACCAATTAACAATTAATGTGGTTTCGACAAGCTCAACCACCAAATATTTCAAAATAAAAAAAACCCATCAGTTATGACAGGCTTTTTCGATACAAATAAATTTAAAGCAATTGATTAAACTACTTTAACATTTACTGCATTCAAACCTTTTGGACTATCTTCTATATCGAAGATTACTTTGTCCCCTTCTTTGATTTCATCAACTAGGCCATTTACATGTACAAATACATCTTTATCACCTTCTTCTGGAGTGATAAATCCAAATCCCTTAGAATTGTTGAAAAATTTTACTGTTCCTTTACTCATGATATATAATTATAAATTAGACGCAAATATAGTGTTTTATTATAATCCTGAGTACTATTTATGAAAAAAAAACATTTTCATGTAATTCAGACATCCAATACTATCGCAAATTAATCTGCA
>JBBQWB010000219.1:0-1878 GCA_038210985.1 Bacteroidales bacterium | reverse complement strand
AATTAATATATCCATTCACCTTATTTATTTATGATGTAAATATACAAAAAAAATATTTTAATTCACTTTTGTTTGGGTTAAAAAGGTATTTCAAAGCTAAAAATCCAAATCTACTGACATTTCGAAGCCCCAACTATTAGTTACGCTATAAGGTCAGAGCTATCATTCGCAAATTTGATTAAGTCTAACAAGTTAGTCTTTTGATTTAATTACAACGTAAAAAATAAAAGGAATTTAACCAATTACATGAATTAAAACTGTTTATTCATTACTTCTCCAATCCGAATTGTATTCTTTTCCAAAAAATTCGCATACAGAGATAATGTTTCAATAATGAGTACAATAATAAAATAAGCGCTATGTATAGAGATTAGTTTCTCTAATAGGCATATAAATATCAATATTAAAAAGTCCTGGTTGACTATTCTCAGAATACATTTCGAAGCAATACTTTTTATCAGGCTCCAGACCACTTTCAGGCAACCATTTCATTACCCAATCCCATGCTAAAATCAATTCATTGCGTTTTAATTCGAATTTTGCTACAACATACTTCCCCCCTTCAATAATCATTTTTCCAATTTTTGAATCAAACTTAATATTATCGGGTACAGAGAGACAAAAACTCATTCTTTGTCTTTCTGCAATTGTTAAATTTGGATCGTCGTGATAAACTACTATCGTTTTAAGTTCAGGATTCGACAAATAGTTATTTAAATCTGCCCAAGCAAGTAGTTTTGTCCACATTTTTTCGTGCAATTTATCGGTTCTTATATAAGAGCCATAGTGTCTATAATAAACAACTGTAAATGGTTTTATTACTTTAATTTCAATTGATTTGTTTTTAATAGTCTTTGTTTCTATTCCAATATTCATAGAATTAGCGTAATAATGTTCTAAGCTTTTATTTAAAAGAGCATCACTCTGTTCGTCAATGTTTTTGTTTTTTTGGCGCCAAATAGTTGCTGTAACTCCAAATTGTATTTTAAAGTTTTTAGAAAAATTCGTCAAATCTGTATAACCAAATTCATTTGCTATACTGGCTATACTATCATTAGGCCTACTTAATAGAGAAGAAGCAATTTTTTCTAAACGCAATCTATTAATAAATTGCAACGGGGTTTCGCTCATTGATGATTTAAAAGTTCTCAAAAAATGAAACTTTGATAAATTTGCAACCTGGGCTAAATGATCCAATTCAATTTTTTCGCAAATATGATCTTCTATATAGTCAACAACGTTATTAATTGCAATTTGATGAGTAAATGAAGTGATAAACTTTTCCTTTTTCATTAGAAAAATTATTTTCAGTAATGATAATACTTTTTAAAATATCATCAAAAACCAAAATAATAGCGAATAATTTAAAATGCTCTAATTTTTTTGATTACATAATATTAAAGAATATAATTACAATAATAGTTTTAAGGGAGTTCTATAATTTAACGATTTTAAAAGTTTTTACATTTATTGAATTATAAACAGTTAAGAAATAAATTCCTGCTGAAAATTGCGAAATATCAATTTGTGTTTTTTCATCTTGAAATGTCCCTTGTAATATTTTATAGCCCATCTCATTAGACATTACGAATTTGGGGTTAACTAATAGTTTAATTGGTATTTGAATTGTAAAATTGTTGGTTACAGGATTATTAGAAATTGAAATGTTTTGAAAAATATTTGTGTAATCAAAGTTGCTTGCATTACAATTTATTAAAGGATTATTTCCTGATGCAGCAATTTTTTCTACAAAAAAATCGGTCATGTTTTGCAATCTTAATTGCGGAAAATCTATAGCATGCCCAGTTTCGAAGCAATTGTTGTTAAAATTATAATTATCAATTATATCAGCCCTATAATCTGGTGACATAGAGGGGT
>JBBQWB010000218.1:0-1897 GCA_038210985.1 Bacteroidales bacterium | reverse complement strand
GGTAAAGTATTTCTATTAACGCCCAGATACCTGCAAGAATTTCAAAAATACAAATCAGATTTATATTTTCAAAAATCAGAAATAGCAATCCTTAAAAAAGAATATGACCGCCAAAAGTTATTGTACCTGAATAAAGTAATTCCTTTAGCCGAATTCGAGCAAATAAATTATAAGTATGAAAGTGCCCATTTGAGGTTTGATCAATTGTTAGAAACCCAATTAGCTAACTGGCAAAATGATTTGGCTAACAACAATACCCAGCTTATTTCGCTCAACGAGAACATTGTGAATTTTGGCACAGAATTTAATAAATATTTTATAACTACTTCGTCTTCAGGTTATATACAAAATTTATCAGGCATCCAAAAAGGTAGTATTGTTTATCCAAACCAGGAAATTTGTCTATTGTCGCCAGATGCAACTTTAATTGCCGAAACTTATATTTCGAGTAATGATATTGGAATGATAAACCTTTCACAAACTGTTAGATTTAGAATAGATGCTTTTAATGCCAATACATGGGGATTTATCGACGGAAAGGTTATTGAAATAGCTAATGATATTACTACCACACAACAAAATCAATTACAGGGTTTTAGGGTAATTTGTAGCTTGGATTCAAAAATATTAAGATACCAAAACAAAAAAGTTACAGTTAAAAAAGGGATGACAGTATCTGCAAATTTCATACTAACCCGAAGGACCTTAGCCCAGATTCTTTATGATGAAGTTTCGGATTGGCTGAATCCAAATATTATCGAAACTAAATAACTAAAAATTTAAGATGAGTTTTTATAGTAGTAGCAGAGTTAAGATAAAACAGCGAGATATAATGGATTGTGGAGCAGCTTGTTTGACTTCGGTGGCTGCATTTTATAAATTACAAATTCCCGTTTCTAAAATACGCCAATATGCTAATACTGATAAAAAAGGGACCAATGTATTGGGGTTAATCGAAGCTGCCGAAAAATTAGGCTTTACAGCAAAAGGTGTAAAGGGTACATATGATTCGTTATTGAAAATTCCAAAGCCTGCTATCGCTCATTTAAAACTAGAAAGTGGTCTTTTACACTATGTTGTAATAGTTTCTGTAAATGCAAAAGGTTTGCAAATTATGGATCCAGGTACGGGTAAAATTGAAAAGCGCAAAAAAGATGATTTTTTAAAGGAATGGACGAATATATTGGTAATTCTTGTGCCTAACGATGGTTTTGAAATAAGGAATGAAAAAGTCTCTAATATTTCCCGGTTATTCTTTTTATTGAAACCCCATAAAACAGTGATGATTCAAGTCCTATTTGGAGCTGTTTTTTTTTCAATAATAGGACTTTCATCATCAATTTATATTCAGAAACTTACTGACTTCGTGTTTGTAAATGGTAATAAAAATTTGCTTAACGTAATGAGCTTTGCAATGATTGCATTGTTAGTTATCCAAGTTTTTCTTGGTATTTATCAATCTGTTTTTACCTTAAAAACTGGACAACTAATAGACGCTCGTTTAATATTAGGTTATTACAAGCATCTTCTAAACCTCCCACAACGTTTTTTTGATACTATGCAAACCGGTGAAATTATTTCACGTATTAACGATGCCGTGAAAATCAGAACTTTTATTAATAACTCAATTATTAATTTGATAGTAAACGTATTAATAGTTTTAAATGACTCTCGGCTTTTGCACCCAAAGCAGAATAATTACCTTTGCGAGCAAAAACTAAATGAATTTACTTGACTTTAGTACCTATTTTCCAATTGAGGAATCCTGTATTGAGCACTTTAAACTGCAACGTGAAAAACTTGGAGTTGCTTGTAAAAAATGCAATAATACAACACACTATTGGAAAAAAGACAAAACTTCGTTTCAATGTAAAAAATGTGGATATCGAACTGCTCT
>JBBQWB010000217.1:0-1905 GCA_038210985.1 Bacteroidales bacterium | reverse complement strand
GCTAAAAGGATGAGCATAATATACCTTTGTCCTTGAACTCTTGTTCAAAATTGATCTTTCAATCCCCTCAAAGTCTAAATTCTCGCACCCATTGTCGCATGTTATTGTTTTAAATGTTTTTGAGAACGATTTCCCCATTTTTTTCTCTAATTTATCTAAAACTTTTACAACAGCTGCCTGAGATTTGGATGGTATTTTAAAAACTAACTCCTTTCTGTTAACCCTTTCACTAAGCACCAGCAGTACGGTCTTTGTGCCTTGTTTGCCTACTACCGTGTCCATTTCCCAATGTCCATACACTTCTCTTGCATCAACCTCTTCTGGTCTTTGGGTTATGCTCGTTCCTTTAATGTTGTTTAATGCAGGACGTATCTTGTGATAATTTCGCTTTTCCCCATCTTTATTTACAGGTAAATCCTTATTACTTATATTAAGAAACAGGTTTTGATCCAAATAGTTGTAGATTGTTTTGACGCAGATTGTTGTTTCAAATTTAAAATTGTTGTTTTTTATGTTTTGAATTGCTGCATAAGGGGAGTTATTCGGAGCGTCTATATTTAACTGATCTCTCCATTGAAATAGAGAGGATTCTCGGTGGAATTCCTAAATCCAACTCAGCCGTTCAAGTTCGCCGAGAATATTATTAGCTACAGCTTGAATAACAGGAACACTAACCGAATTTCCAAACTGCCTATATGATTGCATATCAGAGACTGGGATGATAAATTCATCAGGAAAACCTTGCAGTCTAGAACATTCACGAGGTGTTAGTTTTCGCGGATTCACGCCAAGCCCCTGATCTATTAATATTTCACTGCCATCTTTATAGTAACGAGCACTTATAGTATTTGTGTACTCTGATTCTAGATTGAAAAGGGAAAAGCCAAAGCCATTTCCTTTCTTTTTATGCTCATCCTTTCGCCGTAAGTGCCCAGCATATAATTTATCACTAATGGTATATTTTTCGTCAACAGAATCTTCTAAAATATTACCAAGACGAGTTGGGGTTTTAGGTGGGATTGGAAATTCAAATTCTATTTTTTGATTCAAATTTAATTGTTTTTTGTCAAAACCAATAATAAAGAGTCGCTCTCTATTTTGCGGTACTCCAAAGTCAGCAGCTCGCAATACAGTAGAAAAAACAGTATAATCAAGTGCTTCAAGATGTTGCTTAATTGTATTGAATGTGTTACCTTTATCGTGTGTTCGAAGTTGTTTTACATTTTCTAGTAAAAATACTTTAGGGCGTTTTGTTTCAATGATACGCTCAATCTCAAAAAACAAAGTACCTCGCGTGTCTGAAAAACCTTTACGAAGACCTGCTTGTGAAAAAGGTTGGCATGGAAAACCTGCTAGTAGAATATCAAAATTTGGAATTTGTGCATTTGTGATTTTAGTAATATCGCCATGGGGCATTTCACCGTAATTTGTTTTGTAAGTTTAAGGTTATCCCACCCCTAGAAAAAGTAGTGATTTCCGAAAATGAAAAGAGCGAAGGGGTAACAAAAAGCTTGTCAGCAGAGAGCGCAGGGAGGAGAGAAAAAAATAAAAAACTAAAAGGGGATATGGGAGAGCTAATTGTGATTGAGATCGAAAAAAGGAGATTCCGTGCTATGAACCGTGAGGACTTAATTCCAAAAATCACACATGTATCAAACAAAAAAGACGGTTTAGGATATGATATAATATCCACAGATGTTGATGAAGAAGATAATGAAAAAGAAATATATATTGAAGTAAAAACGACATCTGGAAATATTGATATGCCATTCTTTGTGAGCAGTAGAGAGGTAAAGATATCAAATCAATTAGGGATCGCTTACTATATATATCGATTATTTAATCTTCAAGAAAAGAGCGCAGTAGTTGATTATTATATAATACAAGGAGCATTAGGGGAGAATT
>JBBQWB010000216.1:0-1906 GCA_038210985.1 Bacteroidales bacterium | reverse complement strand
ATAATCTAATAGCTGTTTCGGAAGTGCATAGTAACCCGTTAATACTCCCAAACCCTCCGTTTCATTTACTTCTTGATCGTAACATCCATTTTCGGGGTCGGTTATGTGTTGAGCCAAGTTAGGGTAAAAACTTAAACCGATTTCGGGATGCACAAACATAACAAAATTGTTAAATGTTAAGAATTCTGCTGGCAAAATGTCTTTTTTCTTTGTATCAGGGAATATTTTTTCTAATATATTCAATAATTCCTGACTACTTTTATAATAAGAAATTGGTTTTTGTACGTACTTCAATACATATTCGTAGGCTTGTTTATTGTTTTTCTTTGTGTTCAATAAAGTATCATCCAATTCGAGGTCTAAATTTTCGGAACTAAATGAAGCAAAACCATTGACATACCATAAACCATTGAAAAACACCAAAGCACACATTATTATTTTTTTGGTTTTAAACGAGGGAGGATTGCTAAGTGAATCGATAGTTACAATAAATTTTTCCTTTTCAGCATTTATTATTGTAAAAGTTTCGGTATCTGAATCAATAATATTATAATTGTTGATTTGCTTAAAGTCAATGGATTTAATAAGTTCTTCATTTGGAGTTCCTGCAAAAATTTCCGCCAACCAATTCTTTGCCTTAATGGCTAATGGGCTACATGTTTTGCTGAAAATATTTGTTTTATCTAATGCGTATTTAAGTGTGTCGAAGTTCTCACGATAAAAATCATCCGCCTTTCTACTTTTCAAATCATCCACTTCCTTTTTTAAACTTAATAGCGGATACGACATTGAAAGATAGCTACGGTAATGCAGCCATTCTAACAGATTTCTTGTTGAAATAAAATCATCATTGTAATCCAGACTATGAATATAGTTAAAAACGCTAATATTTTCGGGTGCAGTTTCGAATTCATTATCCAATAAATCGAAAATTTCCGTAGCCATCATAGTAATAAACGGATTCTCGGGATTCAAGAACCTGTGAACCTCGTTATCAATATCATACCGTTGCAATTCCGACCAGACCAAAAACATCACATCCTCCAAATTAATTTCATCATCATAGTAGTCGGCTTCATTTATTTCGTAAAAAGGAAGATATTTACCGAACATCTTTAAATGTATGTTTACAAAAGCTTTCCACAGTCCAAATCCTGAAATAACATCCTCGAAATAACAGGCAACTTTAATAGAAATATCGCTTGTAGACTTATCAGAAATTATTTCATCCACCCTCATGCTTTCAATTATTGCATGAATTTTATTGCTCAACCCTAAATAGTAAGTATCCGATTCCGATACAATACCAATTGGGCGAGTAATGTGCCAGTGTGGTTGAAAAATTCTTTTTTTGATTGATTTGTGAAATTTATTGCTCATTTTTCTGAAATATTTGTTCGTAATGTGTTATGCGTTCCAATTGAACCCCAAAGATAAAACATTTTCCAAATAATTGCTCAGTCAGGTTGATGAATTAAGAATTGGATAAGGATTGGCAGTTGTCAAAGCCTGACTTATTTCTAATTGAGGCGCATTCGCCCAAATAAGGAGGTGCGACTTGCCTACTGCAAGCAGGTTAAAAACAATTAGCTCCGAAAACAGAGTCGCTGACCAACGGTTCCCACCAACCAGCGCAACCTTTTACATATTGAATAAAATATCCATAAAGACGGGAAAGCTATAATGCTAAGCAATGAATACAAAACTTTTCAATCCACAATGCTTATCGGAACCAAGCTCTTACAAATTTCAAATTCATGCCAAACAAAATATAATTATACGGTACGATCAACAGAGTGCCGTCCTTGATTTACACACATCAGCCTACATTGTGACAATGGGCTGTTATCTTTTCGTCCCTTATTTTTCGGTCTTTGTAAGCCAATCTATTGCGTTTATTTTTTTT
>JBBQWB010000215.1:0-1928 GCA_038210985.1 Bacteroidales bacterium | reverse complement strand
ATATTTCCTCCTGAGGAACAATCTATTAAATCGACACCCATGTCTTTCAACAAACTACACAACTCAACTGTTTCTTCGGGATTCCAGCCTCCCTCTACCCAATCGGTAACAGACAGTCTAACAAAAAGCGGAAAATCCTTTGTCCAAACGGTTTGAACAGATTTGACAACTTCAATCAAGAGTCGAATTCTATTTTCAAAACTTCCGCCATATTCATCTTTTCGAACATTACTTAAAGGCGATAGAAATTCATGAATGAGATAACCGTGAGCTGCATGAATTTCAAGTACTTTAAAACCAGCGTGTTTTACTCTAAAAGCTGCAGTTTTGAAAGCTTCAATTATATTTTTAATTTCCTCCTTATTTAATTCGGTAGGCGGAATTTCATTTGGGTCAAATGCAATGGCTGAGGGAGCAACCGTTTCCCATCCACCTTCCAACGGTGAAAGCTGTTTCCCTCCATTCACAGGATTGTGATGTGATGCTTTTCTTCCAGCATGACCTATCTGAATACCTGCCACACTTCCCTGAAAATGGATAAAATCAACAACTCTTTTTAATCCTGCAATATGATCATCGCTCCACAAACCCAAATCGTAAGGAGTAATACGTCCTTCGGGAACAACTGCAGTTGCTTCAACTACTACCAAACCAACTCCACCAACAGCCCTTGTTCCATAATGTACAATATGCCAGTCGTTTGCAAATCCATCTTTTGAAGAATACTGACACATGGGCGACATACCGATTCTATTTTTGAATGTGACAGACTTAATTGTGAGCGTATCATTTACTTTTGCCATAGGAAGATTCTTTATAAAATGATGAATTCTGAAATTGAAACGTAAAAGTATGAATATAGTTTTACACATTTTTATATTCATGGAATTATTTTAGAAAAAAACATTGGTTCAGCACTATTTATTAGTATCTAAACTCTCAAATTGATGTTTTTTTATGGCACAATATAAATTGTTTTAACGTACTCTACAGGTTTCAATTAATAGATAATCAACTTAATATAAAAATTCCATAAAGGAAAATTATCTTTATTTATCTCAAAAGAAAATTAATTTCAATTACTACTTTTTGGCTGTCTTTGTTCTTTTGTCTAACATCTTTGTTCTAGCTTTTCCAGGTCCGGTGTATAAGGTTTTTCTGATTATTTGTGAACTTGTTTACTCGTCTACTTATCTATCCTTTTACCGTTTGCTGTTATAAAATTTATTTGTTGAAACCACTCCTAAAACACCTAAATGAAAGTAAATTTCACAAATTCACGCAAATTTATTATATATAAAATATTTAATATTAAGGATTAAATTTCTATTATATTTCTGATTATTAACGCTCTAACACTTTTTGGAGGAGACTCTTTATTACAATAATATTTATATTTCAAAGAAAAAGCCGAGATGAACTTTTGAGTTCTACTCGGCTTTTCTGTTTAATTAAAATTAATCGGAATTGGTATGTGCTTTAACTTAAATTGTCATCCTAGGTTCATATATGTTTGTATATTATCTTGTCGAGCAATTCTAATCATAAGGTTTAGCTACTATCCGTAGACTATTTAGCATTCGATTTTGCGGACTATCAAAGGCTCAATATAGGATTATAAGATTCTAAATGGAATGGTAAGACCTACTACAAGTCCCATGGCTTTGGAGGCTCCATAAAAATCGGCCATTTTATACATTTTATCTGTAATTGCAGTTGATCCGATAAAATCAATTGGTTGTTTGGTGGTTACATTGTAGGCAGCATCAAATAAAGTCACTCTTAAAGAAGTGTAGGTAAGAAGATACCAATACCATTTTTTGGTATCATAATCGATAAAGAAAGGTGTGGATAACAATACACCTATAGAAGCTGCATTGAAAATATGACCCATTGTTTTCTGATGAGTGTTATTTAGTCCATCACCA
>JBBQWB010000214.1:0-1935 GCA_038210985.1 Bacteroidales bacterium | reverse complement strand
TACGACGTACTTCGCAGCGACGACGGACCTACTCCTGAAACCGGCCTGCTTTACGAATCACTCCGTAAGGAAATTGACCGCGCTATTTCAACCCTTACTCCCCGCGAAGCAGATGTAATTAAACTCTACTTCGGACTTAACGGAACTCATCCTTACACTTTGGAAGAAATCGGTGAAAAATTTGATCTTACCCGCGAAAGGGTGCGCCAGATAAAAGAGAAAGCTATCCGCAGACTAAAACATACGGCACGTAGTAAAATACTGAAAACTTACCTTGGATAATATTTAAAAAGAGCGGATTTAGGTCCGCTCTTTTTTTGTATTGTATAAATTAGTTTTGGTTGCTTAAAATTTCATCATCAATACTAGCAAAAAAGTAATCGTTAAAATAACACTTCTCATTTATATATTGATGCTAATTGTGATTTTATCATATCAGCATAAACCTCTTAACCTACATAACTCCTTTCAGAACTAAAAAGTTATGCTTGCCAAATTTTTACCCACTCGGATTACAACTTAGCGAAACAGTCTCACCGAAGGTAAATTCGAACTTACGGGGAATTCAAGTTTTACTTTGTCTTTAACCCTATTGTAAATGAAAACCCATCACGTCGAATAGCCAGGTTTTCAATGGGTTGTCCATCTTTTAACAGGGTGTTTGTGGAATTATTAGTATTCTCATTTGCAGATTTGCGAACAATTCCACTTTTTTCTTTCAAAACAATAACTTCTTTCCCGCATAGCTGGTATTGGTAGGCTGCCGATAAATAAACTGAGAACAAACCTCTCAAATGTCTTACAAAACTTATTTCTGGCTTAATTATTAATGAATTATTACCACTGTAAACTGCAATACTTTTTGAATTCAATTTTTTATTTCCCCAATTGAAAGTGCCTGTGTTTTGAAAAGATCCTACAAGATTATTTGTTTTAGCCTGGCCAATTTTCATACTCAACGCTAATAAGTTTGATTTCCCGAACCGGTTAAGTTTTTTTTGAGCGCCAATTCCAAGTAGAATATCTTTATAAACCAATTGTTTGGATAAAGCGGTTGAAAAATCAAAAGTAGCATAAATGTTTTTCGAAAGTTCAAGCATTATACCTGAAGAAAAAAAATAAGCGTTTGTATTACTTAATTCTTTATCAGGTGATTGATTTAAAGTTGGGATTGAGCAATTGTACGAACCCTTTAATGATGGTGTATCCTTTATTGTGAAGCCGGTTAAGAATGATGTTTTATATAGCAGGGTTGATAATACTACATTTTTAATTTTTGAATTTTGCTTATTATGTGAAATCGCGTTCAACTGTTCATCCGTAAGCGAGAATTGCATTTGTTTTTTTAAATTCGAATCTGCTTCAAAGATTGTTTCCGTTTGCCAAAAATCATCATTTTTTTCCTGTACACGAAATATAAAATCATCATAATAACTAAGTTGCTCGCTGTCAGGGATATTCCTTTCCGTATCCGGGTAAATACCTGTTGACACATATTCGTAACTATGTACTATTTTTTTTTGTTTGCTTTTATCAAATACTTTCCAGTTTGATTTACTGTAGTTCAAATAGTATCTACTTCCAATTTTTATATACTTATTTAATTCTTCGCTATCAAGGCTTTTTATTACCGGATGCACTCCTGCATGCTCAGTAACCGACCAGTATGCTTCGGTATAGGCAAAAGTTAATGTGTCAATCAGGAAATAACCCTTGTAGCCACGAATAGTGTCAATTATATTCCGAAAATAAACTTTATACTGATTGTCAGTTTTTTCGATAGAATAGTCATAGGTTTTATTTTCAGGGTCGATAAAGTGAACATGTCTTTGAACAAAATTACTTGTAGCACTGAATAATGCTGCATAAACATGAACAGAAGTTACGCTGTCGCGCCCCGGGAAATATCCCCCTCTTGAAGTTAGTATTTTGATC
>JBBQWB010000213.1:0-1965 GCA_038210985.1 Bacteroidales bacterium | reverse complement strand
TGACAATTTTGATTTCTTTACTTTGAGCAGATGATATTACTTTTTGAACTAATGAAGTTTTCCCCCATCGCCGTGGAGAAATTAGAATTGAATTAATCCCATTTTGAAAATTAGCCAAAAGGCGTTGAGTATCATGCTCTCGGTCGGTGAAATGTTCACCCGATGTGGCTGTGCCAAAAACAAATGGATTACTCATAATATTCATAAATTTATTTACAAATATACAACTAATTTTACAGTAAACAAAGTAGTTTGAAACAAAGTTGTATGTAACAAAGTTGTATGTAAATTAAATAATTGTAAATCAGCTAAATATGCCCATTAAATTATGAATAATATATTTATAAATAGCTATTATTTTACATTATATTTTCCATTCAAAGCCATCTTTGGTGTCTTTTATTTCGAAGCCGAGTGCTGTGAGTTCATTGCGAATTTTATCGCTTGTTGCCCAGTCTTTATTGCGTTTCGCATCCAATCGCATATTGAGTAATAAGTCAATCGCTTTTTTGTAAGCTTCGTTTCCAGTTGTTGCTTCGGATTCAGATTTTAAACCAAGAATGTCGTTGATATAAAAGTTGAAAATAGCTTTTAATTCATCTAAGTCGGCCGCATTGATATTTTCTTTTCCATCGTGAACAAGGTTAATCGCTTTCAACGCATCGAAAAGATGAGAAATTACAATCGGCGTATTCAAATCATCGTTCATAGCTTCCTCGCATTTTGATCTAAGCCCAGCAGTTTCAACTGTTGAAGTTGCAGAAGCGGTTAGTTTTAGCAGACGGGCATAACCTTCCATTAGCCTACTCAATCCTTTTTCAGATGCTTCCAAAGCTGTGCTGCTAAAATCAACTGTGCTTCGATAGTGGGCTTGAAGTATAAAGAAACGGACAGTCATCGGACTGAAAGCTTTAGACAATAATGCGTGATTTCCAGTAAAAAACTCTTCTAATAAAATAAAGTTACCCAATGATTTTCCCATTTTTTGACTGTTAATGGTTATCATATTATTGTGCATCCAGTATTTTACGGAATCTTTTCCCAATCCGGCTTTGTTTTGGGCTATTTCGCACTCATGATGTGGAAACATCAAGTCCATACCGCCTCCATGAATGTCAAATTCTTCGCCTAAATACTTGGTTCCCATTGCCGAACATTCCATGTGCCAACCAGGAAATCCTATGCTCCAAGGTGCTTTCCAACGCATAATATGTTCGGGTGAGGCTTTTTTCCACAATGCAAAATCTACGCTGCGGCGCTTTTCAGATTGTCCATCCAAGTTGCGGGTAGTTTCGAGCATATCCTCAATATTTCGTCCCGATAATTTTCCGTAGTTATTTGATTCATTGTATTTTACAACATCAAAATAAACCGAGCCTTCGCTTTCGTAAGCAAAACCTGCATCGAGAATTTTTTGTGTAAACTCTATTTGCTCCATGATATGTCCCGAAGCGTGTGGCTCAATGCTTGGTGGTAAAACATTCAATGCTTCCATGGCCTTATGATAGCGATTTACGTAATACTGAACAACTTCCATCGGTTCTAATTCATCGAGTCTGGCTTTTTTTGCGATTTTATCTTCGCCACTATCTGCATCATTTTCCAGGTGTCCCACATCAGTGATATTTCGCACATAGCGTACTTTGTAACCCAACTGTGTCAGGTAACGAAAAACAATGTCGAAAGTAATAGCTGGTCGGGCGTGTCCTAAATGGGCATCGCCATAAACAGTTGGTCCGCAAACATACATGCCCACTTTATTCTCATTTATTGGAATAAATTGTTCTTTTTTACGGCTTAATGTGTTGTAAATATATAAGTTATGTTCCATACACCCCTATCCCCAAAAGGGGAATTTAGTTAGTTATTTTTATTTGAATGAATTTTCAGCTAACTCAATAGCTTTTTGAAGTTTGTTTTTAAGCATTTCTTTGTCAGGTAATTGAGTCAGATATTCCGAAACTT
>JBBQWB010000212.1:0-1967 GCA_038210985.1 Bacteroidales bacterium | reverse complement strand
ATACAAAGTGGATTCAAATCCAAAACCGCAAATACGATTCAGTCCTATGAATTCAGTTTTTCAGTTACTGACAAGGCTGTTGCTGATTCGTTGATGCGTTGCAGTGGAAAAGAAGTGGAACTACATTACAAAGAATATTTTGGCACTATTCCTTGGCGAGGTGTTAATACATTTGTGGTAGACGGTATAATTAGTGTGAAATAAGTTCTTCAATCATTTATAAAAAATACTTTTTCAATCCTTTGGAAACAGACTCATTACAAATAACTTTCGCAGCCATATCAGTACTTCCCATTACTTTATCGGGCATAGTGGCACTTATAATTAGCATTTTATTTTTGATACTTTCGGCTATAATTTCAGCCTCTGAAGTAGCATTTTTTTCGCTAGATCCACAAACTGTGGACGAAATGGAAAACAGTGGTGTAAAGCCCGACCAAAGAACTTTACAGTTGCTACAAAACCCGCAGAAACTCCTGGCTACCATATTGATAGGTAATAATTTTGTAAATGTTTCTATCATTATTCTACTTACTTTTTTTACAAATTCTATATTAGATTTCAAAAATGTACCCATCGTAGGTTTTGTTTTTCAAACCATAATTATCACCTTTCTATTGCTGCTTTTTGGTGAAATTACACCTAAAATTTACGCAACTCGTTTTGCACTAAAAACAACTAGAAAAACAGTTCATATCATCTATAGTCTCGAAAAAGTATTTGGTCCTTTTGTAAGTTTATTGGTCAATTCTACCTCCATTGTCAATACCCGATTATCCAAACTCAATAAGAACAATATTTCGATGTATGAACTTTCGCAGGCTTTAGAACTGACCTCGAATAGTAAAGATGAGGATACTGAAATTTTGGAAGGTATTATCAAATTTGGAAATATTCAGGTGGAGGATATTATGACCCCACGGATGGATATGGTTGATATTGATATCAAAACAAACTATAAGGAGCTACTCAATATTATTATTGAACACGGATATTCTAGAATTCCTGTTTACTCCGGCTCAAGAGATAATATTAAAGGTATATTATATGCTAAAGACTTGTTGGCTCATTTGGATAAACCTGCAAATTTCCGTTGGCAAAGCTTAGTTCGTCCAGCTTATTACGTACCCGAAACAAAAAAAATAGATGATTTATTGAATGAATTTCAGACGACAAAAGTACATTTAGCCATAGTGGTGGATGAGTATGGCGGTACTTCTGGAATGGTAACCCTCGAAGACATTTTAGAGGAAATAGTGGGTGATATTAGCGATGAATATGATGATGAAGAAAAATTATATACTAAAATAGATAATCACACTTTTATATTTGAAGCGAAAATTCAATTGAACGATTTCTTTAAAATAGCAGAAATCGAGGAAAGTGACTTTATAAAAGTAACCGATGAAGTGGAAACCCTGGCTGGACTGATACTTGAAATAAAAGGAGAAATTCCTACTAAAAACGAACTTATAGGTTACAATCGATATGTATTTGAAATTTTATCAGTGGACAACCGAAGAATAAAAAAAGTGAAACTTAATATCAAAGCCAAAGCAGAAGCAGATACGGAAGAAGATTAATTAAGAAATTCACCTGAAAAACAACCGAGAATTAACGTGAAATATATTCATATTGTAATTGTGCTGTCTGCACTTTTTTTGCTTGCAGCTTGCAGTGAAAGCCCTATGCCAAAACCTTATGGTTATTTCAGGGTTGAACTGCCAGAAGCTCATTATAGCATAATGGACACCCTGAATTTTCCTTATCGTTTTGAGCTTTCCGAGAATGCCGATATTGATTTAAAGCAGGTTAAAAATGAGAAATATTGGATGGACGTTCAATATCCAACACTCAATGCGACCCTTTATTGTAGCTATAAACCAATTCAAAACAATCTGTTTGAATTATCAGAGGATTCACGAAAATACGTTTATAAACATGCCGTGAAAGCCGATGGTATAGCG
>JBBQWB010000211.1:0-1971 GCA_038210985.1 Bacteroidales bacterium | reverse complement strand
CCTACACCTACTTCGTGCAATTCTTCACTTTCGACCTGATAAAATGGGTAATTTTCTATTTTCTCATTTTTATCAAATCGATTATGAGCATATTTTGAAGGTTTAAGCCATGGATGATCGGAATAAGGAATACCGAAATTTTCATGTATTTCCCGTTCAAACGCTTCGAAATTATGGTTTTGAGCTGTAAATGATGAAATTGTTTTTTTAGAATCAACCATACACGACGAAATATTAATCGTGTGGTTTGTATCATCGGCAATACAACAAAATAACCTGATATTATCATTTGTTTTTACCCCGAAATAATTGACACAATGCCGTTCAGGTTTGTCCGATAACATGTCAATGTTAGTATTCATAAACTCCGGATAAGGAAGTTCAGGAATCTTATTCAGTGCTATTGACTGATTATTATGTATGGAAATGTAGTTCATATCAGATTATTGAATGAGTTTAACCGCATCTTGTATTAATGAAACAAATTCGGCGGGTGGATTGTAAGCAATATAAACAGATAATCCAAGCAAAATAAATTGCGAAAGCGATTCCCACGGACTTATTTTAGGGACTTTACTTTCGTCAAAATCCATTGGTGGAGTAAACAACAATTTGAAAATATTGGAACCAAAACCCCAGATTATCATCGTCAATAGAACAACTACTGCCAGTAAAATAAGAATGTAATGTGCCTGAAACAAAGATTGAAAAATCAGAAATTCACTGATAAATAATCCTGAAGGTGGCATGGCTGTTACTGAAAAAAATGCAAGGAGAACAACCACAGCTCCTGTTTTATTGTATTTGAAATAGTTACCCAGATCGTAAATACTTTTACTTTGATAAACCCGGTAGATTTGATTGTATTGTAAAAAAAATGTGGGCTTAATTAAAGTATGCAGAATGATGTGCAGAATTGCAGCATAAACGCCGATACCACCAGCTGCTAATCCCAAAACCACCAATCCCATGTGTTCAATACTCGAATATGCAAACATACGTTTAATGTTTTTTATTCGGGTCATATAAACAGTTGCTACAAAGATGGACAGCAAGGCTGAAATAATCATTACGATATTTGCCCAATTGTGAAGCGGAGTGAGAACCATGACGGAATACATACGGTAAATTGCAACAAAGCCGACATTCATCAAAATGCTGGATAATAATGCCCCAGCCGGTGCCGGAGCTTTATCTTTAGCATCAATACCGGCTGTGTACATAGGCACAAGTCCTATTTTTGCAGTAAAACCTGTGAAAATAAAAAGGAACGAAAGTTTTAGCCAAAAAAGATTCAAATGCATATAATTGCGTCGTATCGAATCGAATGACATGTCATCCACTCCTGCTTGTTTTAACGCCAAACTTAAGAAAAGTATTCCGATATAAATAAACGTGATGCTGATAGCACAGATAAAAGCATATTTCCACACACCTTCCAAAGCTCGAATGTTTCGGTGATGATAAATAAGAGCTGAAGCACTCAGCGTTGTTATTTCAACAAAAATCCAGGTGACGGCTATGTGATTTGAAAGATAAGCCACACTACAGGCAGAAATCAGTAAAACCATAGCAGAAAAGAAAAGTCCACGTGTTTTCGGTGTTTCAACCTCGCTGTGTTTTGCGATGTATCTATAAGCATGAAATAGAACCGGAACCGCAATTACACAAAGAGCGAGTAGCAATAACAACCCCAGCGAGTCGGCTTTGAAAAAAATCAGCTCTGTGATATTTATATGCAGGTATTCATATATCCCGAATGTCCACAATAATATTACATAGATGCCAACCAACAAATAATTGACAAAGTTGCTCTTGTTAAAATACAGCCCGAGACTAATGATTAAAACTCCTATTAAAAATATACCAATCATATTTATTAATCTTTTAGGTTACGCAAAAGGTCTACATCCGGATTCTTGATAACGTCACCAATTTTATTAAAGAAAATACCCAAAATAAGCACACTGG
>JBBQWB010000210.1:0-2031 GCA_038210985.1 Bacteroidales bacterium | reverse complement strand
GTTAGAGCAGCCAACAAAACACCTCCGATAAAACTTCCCTGCCCAGAGAGCACATAAGTTTGAGGATCATCGTAAAAGTGGCTGTAATTAAAAGCCAAGCCCACTAACTTAAAACCCAATAAAAAAGAAACAATACCAGATAGTATAAAATCAGATGCTTTTGGTGCTTCACCTACCAAAACTTTCTTTTTTATTGGAATTAAAATACCATCTTTGGTTTTTCTCTTTAATTCGAGCATTATGAAATAGCCACCAACAATAAAAGCTAAAGCGACAAAAAGGCCATAACTCTGTATTGGAATTGGGATATCAAGACCAAAAACATCATAAATAAAATCACTTACTCTTGGATACATTTTATTATTTTTTTTACAAATTTAAAAATGATTTCTTATTTAATCATTATTGTCCGATAAAAATTTAAAACACGCTTTCTGAAATTTCAATTATCAGAATATCAGTTATATAAAATTTATATATGTCGGGTTTTCAAAAGTAAGCCCCCTCAAAATAACGTGTATTGTTCCTCAAAATTAAGTATTTTCTGCCAATCTTTTTCAGGATTTTCTAAAAATTTCAGTAAATGAATGTAATTGAACAGATGTATTTTACAAAAACTAACAAGATTAGAGAACGCCCAGCTTCTTTTTAACTGTTTTTGAATAACGGTCATCAGTAGATTAGCTATCAACGCACAATATATCTGAATTTTTATCGCATTTTCATTGTCTCCAAGGAAATATTTCAATGGGAAGTTCTGTTTCAATTGCTTGAACAGCAACTCAATTTGCCAACGTAATTTATATATGGCTGCGACCAAATCGGCACGCATGTCAAACAAATTAGTTAAAAATTCAAATTCCCGTTTTAGCTCCCTATCATAGAATCTGATTTTTCTTAGCTTTAGCTGACTTGTAATACCATTATCTTTCACAGTAAGCTCAATTATTTCATCTTCAAGCACTCCCGAATGTATATGATCCTCAATTTCGTTCTGTGAGAGCCTTTTATAGACCGCATTATCTTTGATTCTTGTTACAAAGCCAGTTTGATTATCGCTGAATTTTTGGAAGACCTTGTAGTCATTGTATCCCTTGTCAAACACATAAATTGTATTTGAGTCCAATTTTAGCTTTTTGAGCAATACATGATCATGGGCAGCAGAGTGCGAAAACCAAACAAATTTGGGTACTGTTTCATCTACATTTATAATTGTATGCACTTTAATGCCTCCTTTACGCTTTCCGCTCTTAGGCTTACGACCTACACATTTTAGGATGTCCTTAAACAGACTTATAGTTGTGCTATCAATTATTTCAATCTGCTTTTTTATGACATCTTTTATTCGGCTGTCCGAGATATGATGCCCATATGTACGCAAAAGCTCATTATAGATATTTCCAAAAACATTTGATTCCCGTCTTTGATTGGCATCACCCAGAGTGCTTTTCTTCGGAATATGTTCTAATTGGAAGTGTTTTGTTTTTCCAGCCAGTCCAAGCATGCCTCCTGAAACTTCTCTTAATGATGTACACTTGGCAAAGGAACAAAAAAGCATGCTTATAAGGTGATCTTTCGTTTTAAACTTCTTTACATAGCGGTCTGATTGACAGGCTTTCGTGGCTTTTGTAATAATTGCTGAATCTATTAAAGAAATCAGCTGTCCGAAAACGGATGTTCCAAAAAAATGTGTATTTTTGTTCATAGTAGAATTTATTTTAAGCGAAACAAAACTACTAAAAAAGAGAGAGGAAGTTTTCGGACTTCCTTCTCTTTAAATTTTTATCGGACAACAGTGATTTTAATTACTTTTGCAATTACAAATTTTATATAATGATTGAAAATCAAAAAACTATAAACAAAGAAGTCAGTATTTCTGGAGTTGGATTACATACGGGCGAAAAAGTTAATATCACTTTTAAACCTGCGCCTGCCAATTTTGGTTATAAATTTAAAAGAATCGATTTGCCCGGACAGCCTTTGGTTGAAGCTATTATTGATAATGTTACTGACACCTCTAGAGGCACAACT
>JBBQWB010000209.1:0-2074 GCA_038210985.1 Bacteroidales bacterium | reverse complement strand
AGTGGATTAAAAAGAATTAGAATGATGATAACATAAATTAAAAATAAATATTTATCTATATTTTCTTTAATTTTCAACGACTTAAATTTAAGTGAAAACATCGGAATTTCGGATATTAGCAAAACCGAAAACAAAACTATTAATACTATTATCGTTAATGGGTGATGCACTAAATTATGGTAATTTGGCAAAAAAACGAAAGAAGCAAAAAATAATGCATTTGCAGGAGTTGGCAAACCAATAAACGAAACGGTTTGTCGCGTATCGAGGTTAAATTTTGCCAAACGAAACGCCGAAAAAACAGGAATTAAAAACGAAAAATAAGGAATAAATTTTGAATAACTTCCAATAATTTCATAATCCATCGTTTTAAAAAAACAAAAAATCATCATTGAAGGAGCAACTCCAAAAGAAACCACATCGGCTAACGAATCCAATTCTTTTCCAACATCGGATGTAACTTTTAACAAACGAGCCGCAAAACCATCAAAAAAATCAAAAAAAGCAGCTAAAATTATAAAGTAAAACGAAATTTCAAAATCCTGTTGAAACGCAAAAACAATGGAAACACATCCCGAAAATAAATTTAATCCAGTAATTGCATTTGGAATTTGTCTTAAAACTGTATTTTTAGTCATTACACTTAGCGTTTGTTTTCAATAATCGACAGAGCATATCTAACCGAATTACCTTCGGGCAAAATTGCTAAATATCTTTTAACTATATCTATTTCTCTAAATTTATAATACGCCGCTTCACAGGCATTCCATATTGCTTGATCAACCTCATCTAAATCATAACCAAATTTGTAAGCATCTTCATAACAATCGATGGATTTCTCTTCCTCTTCTAATTTAATATAACAATCACCTTGTCGAAACAAGCAATATCCTTTTTTTTCGGGATATAATTGCAATAGAATCTCGTACGCGATAAGTGCTTCTTTGTTATTTCCCGAGCCAAGTAAGTGATGAGCAGTAATAAATTGGTCTTCTTCGTTTCCTTCCCTAATGGCTTTTCGAAAACGGTCAAGGGCAGATAAATCTCGTTCGTGCATTTATTTTTTTCTTAAGTAACAAAATTATAAATAATTCCGATGATATAGTTTTTATTTGGATTAAAAATTATTAAGATTTTTTATTTTATGATTTTTTTATTTTTACTAATTAATTAATTTCACATTATTTTTTGTAAGTTTGTATTTGACAATATGATTAAATTCTGAAATATGACCAGAAAATCCATAATTAGAGCGTTTTTTATGTTAGCTATTAGTTCCTTGTTTTTTTCTGCTTGTAAAAAACCAGACGAACGCATAAAAATAAATCCGATAGTAAAACCTGGTACTCCTATTATGGATATCGATTCAAATATTTACAATACCATTCAAATTGGACAACAAATTTGGATGCAGCAAAACTTAAGAACAACGCATTATGCTGATGGGCAACTTATTAGCGGAATGTGGATTTATGCATTTGACACAGCGGCTGTTAAAACATACGGATTGCTATACTCATGGAACAGCGCCGTGGATGAATGTAGCATTTGTCCCGATGGTTGGCATCTTCCATCGGAGCATGAATTTAATGTTTTGGTTGAATATTTAGGGGGCGTTAAACTTGCTGGAGGATATTTAAAAGAAAGAGGTTTAGACCATTGGGAAGGTCCAAACAACGGAGCCAATAACGAATCGAAATGGAATGGCGTTGGTGGAGGTTATTATTCACCCGTTTCCTATTTGTATATAAACCGCAAAAAAATAGGTTATTGGTGGTCGAGCACAAGTACAACACCCGAAAAATCTTTTATAATTACACTAGATAAAATGTCGATGGATGTGGATTACATTCATTATCCAAAAGATTTTGGGTTTTCGGTTAGATGTATCAATGATTCGTTGGATTTAACAGTTCCAAATTAATTGATATAACGGAACTTACTACCAGAAATCGTGGATTGATAGGGCTTGTAGCGAATATTTTTCATGATTCTGTTGCTACACGGTCATAATATCCTCTATTTTAACATTAAATAAGTTTGTTATTTCACGTTGAATCTCATTTAGTTCTGG
>JBBQWB010000208.1:0-2105 GCA_038210985.1 Bacteroidales bacterium | reverse complement strand
GTTTCGTTGGACGGCTATTTGGCTCCTATTTATGGAGGATTTGATATGTTGACTACAATTTCAAATCCGGAACGGGAAGATTACGGAAAGAATGTATTTTTTGATTCAATTGACACAGTCATTATGGGTGGAAATACCTATTACGAATTGTCATGCATAGATGTCGAAATGCCATTCAAGGATAAAAAGATTTATGTTGTATCTCAAAAATCATTGGAACTTCACAAAGAAGTACACTTTATAAAAGAAAATGCTATAAACGAAATTAAAAAGCTCAAAGAACTTGACGGCAAAAATATCTGGTTAATGGGTGGGGGTATTTTAACTTCTTCGCTTTTAGAAAAGAAACTGGTTGATAAAATGATCATAAATAATCTACCAGTCATGCTTGGAGACGGAGTTCCTTTATTTCCCAAGTACAAAGGAGAATCCAACTGGAAGTTAATCAGCAGTCAATCTTTTAAAAATAGTATATTACAGGCTGAATATCAGCTAATTTAAAGAATTTATTTAGTCAAAATTGATTTCTATAACTCCCAAGCTTTTCCCAAGTTTGGGAGTCGTTTTTATAAATAAAAACTCATTTAGAACCTTGTCTTATTGTTAATTTTGGGTAATATAAAACATGTTTTATTGTCCAAATGTCTTTTTTAAGGGATTAGGCGTTTTTTCCCAAGTTCACTTCCAATCTCAAAGGTGATTTACTATTAAAAAAACCTATTTAGAAGTTATTCTCAGGCATAATTGTAAAAAAACTTCTCCCAACTTGTGCTTTTATATTTTTAATTCTTCCCATTTTTGCAGCAAACAAAATCTTGATTTTTGGTGCTTGATTCTAAAATCTTGCCCCAAAGTCTCTTGATTCTAAAAAATCTAACAAAATGGCAGAATTCAACATTGCATTTCAAAAAATGCTCCGCCACGAAGGTGGCTACAGTAATGACCCAGATGATTTGGGTAAAGAAACCTACAAAGGAATTTCGCGCAACTCTCATAAATTATGGTCGGGTTGGACTTTAATTGATAAATACAAAAATAAGTCAGGTTTTCCAAGTATTCTCAACACTGATGTTACTTTGCAAAAAACCGTGGAACAATTTTATTGGACTAATTTCTGGTTACCACTTAATGCAGATCTTATATCAAATCAAGTCATTGCTGATTCAATATTTGACTTTAGTGTTAATACTGGAATTAAAACTAGTGTCCGAATAGTGCAGTCAATAATTGGAACAAAAGCTGATGGTATAATTGGAAAACAGACAATCAAAAGTCTGAATTCATTTAATTTACTGTACTTTAATTCAGCTTTTACTGTCGCCAAAATCACTTATTACATTTCCATTATCAAAAAAACGTCCTACTAATAAAAAATATTTATACGGTTGGATAATGCGGGCTTTGGAATATAATGAATAAAACGGCCCCTAACCCCTGAAGGTGAACAAGAGACCTCATCCCGCCCGAATACGTCGGGACTCAAACAGAAAAGTTTTCTACGCCTACTTCACTCCATTTTTCGGTTCACCGTACGAGGTCGGTCGTTTGAGAGGGCTCTTACAAAATAATAAGATATCAAATAAACCAAATATAAGATATGCCAGCACAAATTATCACCACTGACGACCTCAGGGAGTTCAAAATCGAACTTCTGGAGGAGATACGAACCATTGTTACAGAACAGAAAACTTCTACAGCTAAGAAATGGCTCAAATCTGTTGAAGTACGCCGCTTGCTCAATATATCACCCGGAACACTCCAAACATTACGTATTAACGGCACACTGCCCTATACAAAGATTGGAGGAACAAACTATTACAATGCTTCAGATATAGATGTGTTGTTATCACAGAATCTCAAAAAGAAAACACGATGAACTATATTCTTCAACTAAGTGGATTTTTTCAGCGTGTTGCAGCCGATAACCGTCTTAATCCAACACATGTTAGTCTCTACATGGCTATATTTCAGTATTGGAATGCTGAACGTTTTCAAAATCCGGTTTCCATATCACGGCAGGAACTTATGCGTATTAGCAAGATTTCTGCAAAAGCCACCTATCATAAATGCATAAAAGACTTGCACAGTTTTGGTTATATCCAGTA
>JBBQWB010000207.1:0-2144 GCA_038210985.1 Bacteroidales bacterium | reverse complement strand
CCTGGATAAAGCAAACTTTCAGCATTTTCAAGAATAGCGATTATTTCCCGAATGTCGTAATTATCAGGAGTTAGGTCAAGATTTCCCTTTGAACCAGATATTCCAATCTCTATGAAACCAATTTTTTCCATATTACAAAGGTGAGGATTTTCATAATTGTATAATCACTTTTTATTCAGGTTTTTAAATATTTGTGAAAAATATTTGTTTTTTAGATTTAGTATGAGCTGTAGATTTATTTAGTTCAATTATCTATCCGTTTTAGAATAGTTAATTAAAGTTTGACAACTTACCATAGCATTTGATTAGCACCGAACTGTTATTCTTTGTTCTCCAATATTTCTAGTAGTTGTTGGTTTAGGTAGAGTTTTTCTTTTCCAACTTTTACAGATTTCAAAAAACCATTTTTTTCTAACATAATCAAATAATTTCCGGCTGTCTACTCTGAACAATGCTTATACAAAGATTTGTTGTGATGGATGGTTTTTCATTCAATTAGTTCTAAACCTAACCAGAGAGCCTCTTTGTAGCTCAAAACTTCTTTTGTAGCGGAGTGGCAAGTCGTTATATGATACTTCTATGATAAAATTGCTCATTTTGTTCAAGTGTTAGTTTTACTCTCGTTTTTAACAAATATATTTGTTTTTCGCTGAAAACCAATTTATGCTTTTACTGCCCAACGTAATTTTGCCGATTTAGCTCGTGGATTCGAAAAACATTCTTCTTTGGATGCACGTATAAGTTCGGGTGCTACATCGCTATAAATGCCTTCACGAAAAAAATGCTGGAATGACTTTTTCACCCTTCGGTCTTCTCCCGAATGAAATGAAAGAATCGCCACTCTTGCTCCTGGAGCCAGACAATCGGGAAGTTTTTCTAAAAACTGATCTAAGACTTCAAATTCACGATTTACTGCAATCCTCAAAGCTTGAAAACAGCGTTGGCAAGACTTTTTCATATCGTCGCTGGAAATACGATGTGGATGACGCTCCAACGTATCAAGGATAATATCTTTCAACTGGGTAGTTGTTTCAAGGTTATTTCCTCTTTCAATAAAACCGAAAACCGATTTTGCAATTGCTTCGTAATAGGGTTCATCTGCATTGTTCACCAAAATCTCCTCTAGTCGGTTTTGATTGATATTTTTCAATAATATTGCTGCCGATTTTCCACTTCGTGGGTTTAATCTCAAATCCAAAGGTCCATCTACCTTAAACGAAAACCCACGATCGGGATTATCTATTTGCATCGAAGATACGCCCAAATCAGCCAAAACAAAATTAAGTGGACCAGATTCAAAAACAATTTGATCAATGCCCGAAAAATTCATCTTTCTTACTGCTAAAATCTCCGGACCAAAACCCAAAGCTTGTAAACGCTGCTCGGTTTTTGGCAACTCAATCGAATCCACATCGGTTGCAAACAAACGTCCACCAGGAATAAGGCGTTTTAACATTTCCACACTGTGACCGCCATAACCCAAAGTAGCATCCATGCCAACTTCACCGGGAACAATTTTTAAAATTTCTAAAATTTCATCCACGCAAATAGGGCGATGCATTCCAGCGGGGGTTTTGCCTTGCTCCATCACTTTGGCAACATCCTCGGAATATAACTCGGGTTGTTGCTCTTTATATTTTTCCTTATATGCTGTTGGATGAGTTCCTTTATATCGTTCGCGTCTGATGTGTTTTGGCTTTTCTTCTTCCATTATTATAGTTTAAAAATCTGTATTATCAACAAATTTTGAATTGCTGCAAAGTTAAATTAAATGATTGACAAGAGAGTAATCCACAAATTATTATGGCAATTAAAAAAAACACGTTTCTAACACAGCATTGTTAATATTTCTGCATTTATTCACATCTAACCCGTGTTAAAAGGCTTAATTTTTCTAAGAATTTAAAAACCAAATATTATGAAAAAAATCAGTCTTTTTTTAGTTTTATTTTTTGGTGTAATTGCAATTTCTTTTGCACAAATCAAAAACAAACATGGCGAATTAATCCTTCCAGAAGCTAATGGTGCTAACATATCATATTAAATATATTTTCTGTGTGCTCCCTTTTTTGTTCTTCGAGGATAATGCCTGTCTGGCTTCTTTTTAATGACGTTTTTAATGATTTTCAATTCCAACTTTTTCA
>JBBQWB010000206.1:0-2231 GCA_038210985.1 Bacteroidales bacterium | reverse complement strand
AATCTGATGGATTAATATGGTTCGGTCTGCCTCTTTCATATATTAACATTTCATAAGACATTCCAATCCATACCTGTTTATTTGCAATTTTTTCACATTCTCCCGCTGTCCAGTTAGGATGCTTTTTCTGAATACTTCCCGCTTTAGTATTATGCCATTTTTTTTGATTGGCTTTTTCTTGAATCAAATTAAGGCTATCATTAATTGATATAACCTTTAATTGAATATCGGTTGCATATCTAAATCTACGTTCAGTACTATCAAAAGGGATTTTATCATAAACAGACATTAAACAGTCTTTATTTAATTTGTTTGTACCGACTCTATAATATAAATTCGTCCAGGAAATTATTTCTTCAATTTTTTTATTTAGTCTATCTTTGTTGATTTCTTTCTCTGTTTTCTCTTGGGGCACAGTTGGAACATCTTTAGAAGTGCTAAAGAATATAATAAGTAACCAAACAATTAGTGCAATTGTGATTACAAAATATAATCTTACTTGTCTACCTTTTTTCTGTTCTCCTTTTGGTTTTGGTTTATTTACAGTCTTTTGATAATCTTCTTCAATTTTGGGATCATAATCCTCGTAAATATCATAAGGCTCATGAAATCCATGTTTCACCGGTTCATTTTTTATTAATGCCACCTTTCCCGGTGTTAATGGAAATCCACAATTTGGACAGCTCGGAGCAAACTCGCTAATTTTTTTATTACATTCAGGACAGGATATTAAGGCCATGATTTAAATGTATTTATGAATTCCATTTTATAAATATAAAAACAAAACTACATAATAAGCATCTATAAAGTGTTATTTCATATTAGTATTTTTATTACTAACCATCACTGCCACTTCTCGTTAGGAATGTGGGGTAATTGGTTTTGAGTTTATAACTCTTTATTTGATTTATAAATAGCCAATTTAAATATTAACCAAACCTTTTTCATCAGAATAATCATGCGCCGAAAGGTAGGGATAAATGCATATATGCGCTGAACCAACACCTCCTTCCCAATTACTCGGGAACCCGCTGTATACGAGAACCATACGTACAGTGGTATGAGTGGCGCATTCCGCCATTGAAAGCTGGCGGAGCTGTATACTCGTTTATGCCTATTTGCTTATTAATCAATCGATTTAATTGAAAATTGATTATCGTCAATTAATTCAATTTTATATTTTCTCTTTATATCTATTTCTAGACATAAGTAATTAAGTGAACCAATACTAAAAATCTGTTGAACAGCATTCTCATCTTCAAATATTATACGAAATTCATTTTGATACAAATAATTATCTGGTTTGTGGAAGTATGTCAAATTTCTTAATAGTTTCTTATCTAGCTTGTAATAATGAACATTGCCCAGTTTCATTGATTTTCCCAATTTTGAAATTGCATTATTCATTTTTGAAATAAATTCATCAGGTTGCAAGAATATTACAAATCTATGATTTGAAAATTCATCGATAAATTTCTGCGGCACAAGATAATTTTCTGATTGATCATTCAAAATATCTGAATTAAAAGCAAATAAACTAAATATATTTGCATTGTTATCTTCATGAAAATATCTTAGATCAACGCCTTTGCCTAACTCTGTCCAATTAGATGATTCCATTTTATTTTTTAGGTCTTTCACAGAACTATATGATTTAATTGGTTTAGCGACATTTAAAGTAAATCCTTTGCCACAAGCCATTTCAACACCTTCAAATTTGTCGCCAATATTTAGGTCTTGCTTCTCGTAATTTCTAAACCATTTTATTGTATTCATGCATACTTGCCCATCATTGATAAAACTATTGAAAAAATGTTTATCAACCGCTTTAATAAATGTCAATATGTTTTTTGATCCCATATTACTTACAATTTAGGTACGACATTATTTTTACAATTAGTCGCTAATGTCAAAGTACTTTATCCAACGTTTGTGCAATGTACAACATAAAGTTGATAATCAGCCATTTGTATAGGAAAAGAATGATTTTTCTACCTACACCGAACTTGATGCGTGGCAGAATATTTGAATAACCACTTAAAACCAATGTTTTATACTGGGTTCTGGTGTTCTGTTTTCTCTATCATTCCTCCATCAAATGTGTGGTTTGATTTCATTTCTAAATTATTTTCCAATGACCTGTTTTATCGCTTCCGATGCGTTCTATTATTCTCATTTTTTTTAGTTCTTGAATATGTCTTTTTATGGTTGCCGCAGAATATCCTGTAGTT
>JBBQWB010000205.1:0-2267 GCA_038210985.1 Bacteroidales bacterium | reverse complement strand
ATGTATTAGAATTGAAAGTATTGAGGCTTGGGAAGAAAGAATATGCTATTGATGAGAATTTTGATGGAATTACGGCACGTTTTTTTAGATTCGAAACAGAAATTGCTTTCGATATTTCCGAAATTAATCTAAGTGCTACCTACAAATTTGACGATATGTTGGCGCGAACTAGTCTTTTTAAAATAGAAAATAACCGTTTAAATGCTATAGTTGAAGCTCCTACCGATATGGTTGTTAAGAAAAATAGCATCATTAATTTGACTAAGTATTTGGATGGCAACGGAATATTAAAAACTAAACTTCCTAGTGGCGATTGGACTATTATGCGTGTAGGTTATACCATTACAGGTGCCGTAAATGGACCTGCCTCGAAAGACGGAACTGGTTGGGAAGTTGACAAAATGAATAGAGAATCTTTTAAAATGTTTTATGAAGGTTACGTTCGTAACGTCATTGATGCCTCCAAAAAAGTAGCCCCCAAAGCTTTACAGTATATTGAGATTGATAGTTATGAAGTAGGTGGGCAAAATTGGACAAAGGGCTATGAAACCGATTTTAAAAAATACTTTGGCTACGATATTTTAGATTTTTTACCTATTTTTGCTGGTCGTTATATTGATAATGCTGAAACTACTGATCGAGTACTCTGGGATGCGCGTAATTTCAATAGTAAATTAATGACGGATAATTATTTTGATTTTTTTACAGAATTATGTCATAAAGATGGACTGATAAGTTATGTGGAACCTTATAGCTTTAACGCTGGATTTAACGAATTAGATGCTGCAAAAAATGTTGATATTACGATGGGAGAATTTTGGATGCATCAACGTTATCAAACTGAATCAGCGGTGTCAGGAGCACGTATTTATGGCAAAAATGTGGTGTCTGCCGAGTCTTTTTCTGCACAATCTATCATCAATTGGAAAGGCCACCCCGGAACGTTGAAACTTACAGGAGATAAAGCGTGGACCTTAGGGATTAATGAGTTCTTTTTTCACAGATACGCACACCAAGCCAATACCAAAGTAAAGCCAGGTATGACGATGAGTGAATTTGGGTCACATATTGACCGTACTCAAACCTGGTGGGATAATGCTGGCAAAGCTTGGTTTAAGTATTTAGCAAGAGGACAATATATGTTGAGATTAGGTATTCCAGTTTCTACAGTTCTCAGTTTTGTAGGCGATGGTTCTCCAAATTCCAATGTGACGAGGGCTGCAATAAAACTACCAAACCATATTAATTATGATTGTGTAAATGCTGATGCATTATTAAACAGAATTACAGTAAAAGATAAAGAATTAGTTTTTCCAGATGGTCTAGTTTACCATGTTTTGCATCTTTTTAATACAAAAGAAATGCAGCTTTCAAGCTTGGAAAAAATAGCTGAATTTGCAAATCAAGCTGTGCCAATAGTTGGTAACAAGCCTGATAAAATTGGAGGCTATAACAATTCTGAAAGTGATATAAAAGAATTTAATACGCTGGTCAATGCTATTTGGAATAAATCAACAACTTATACTAAACCAAATTGGGATGAATTGTTAAAAGAACAAAATATTCCTGTGGATTTATTTATAGAAGAGGGTGCAGATATTACGTACATTCATCGTCGGGTAGATGATAAAGACATTTATTTCTTCTACAATCCCGATTCCAAAGAACGAACTTACCAATGCACTTTTAATGTTGATGGTAAAATTCCTGAATTGTGGAATCAAATGACTGGTGAGATAACCAAATTGGCTGCATTCCAATATGTAGATGGAAAAACAAAAGTGGCTGTCACTTTGCCAGCCGAGGGTTCTACATTTGTAGTTTTCCGTGAGTCATCAAATGGGATTAAAACCATTATCACTGAATCTGTTAAGAATACTAAGAACAAGTTTCTTTTGACAAATAAAAATCAGATTGAAATAGAAGTTTTTGAAAATGGCAGCTATGATTTTGCCTTTTCAAATGCTAAAAATGAAAGCGTTAAAATAACTGATTTAGCAAAACCTATTGAATTAAATACAGATTGGGAAGTTAGGTTTCCTAATGTTAAATCAGACAGTAAAACATTCAACTTCCCAACTTTAATAGATTGGACAACGCATAAAGATGAGGCAGTAAAATACTATTCAGGTACAGCCATTTATAAAAAAGAATTTAATGTGGCTAAAGAAGAGTTGGCTGGAAATCGGAAATTTACACTTGATTTAGGACAGGTAAATATTGCTGCAAGAGTAATTCTTAATGGAAAAGACTTGGGAGTAGCTTGG
>JBBQWB010000204.1:0-2278 GCA_038210985.1 Bacteroidales bacterium | reverse complement strand
GCAGTTTGGTTATTGCTGCCTTGAAACAATTGGGTAAGAATAACATAACACAAGAAGTACAGCAACAAATTGGGTTAGCATTGAAAAAAGAAACGCCAGAAAACATTAAACACGATGCTCAATTAGCACCCGAATGGATTTCAAAGTTAATTTTTTCAATCCTTAAACAGTCGGAAGTATGATTTGGACAGATATTCACAAGAATAGACGAGTAGAATTATTAAATCTTCTGGAAACAAGAACAGATTTAAATGCTAAATCCATTGAAAAAGATTGGTGGGTTACATTGGCTTTGAAAGCTCTTTTTAGTGGCTCGTATGCTGAACATTTGGTTTTTAAGGGTGGGACATCGCTCAGCAAATGTTGGAAAATAATTGACCGATTTTCGGAAGATATTGATTTGGCAATTGATAGAGAATTTCTTGGTTTTGCAGGAGAGTTGACAAAAAAAGAAATTGGAAAAAAGCTACGTAAAGCATCCTGCACGCTGGTAAGAGGCAAATTAAGAGAAGAAATTGAACAATTTATTTTAGACAGTGGTGTTGACAGCGAACAATTTACGTTGACTGTAAATGTCACAGACGAAAGCAATGTAGACCCAGAAACTCTGTATTTGCATTATGAATCAGTTTTAGACAATTCGGATTATATTTTTAATACAGTGAAGATAGAAATCGGTTCACGTTCACTTATGGAGCCTTGTGAGAGTGTTTCTATAAAATCAATAATTGGGGAACTGCTGCCATCAGCCGATTTCGCTGACACCGACTTTGTTGTCCTAGCGGTTTTACCAAAGAGAACTTTACTTGAAAAAACTTTTCTGTTGCATGAATTGTTTCAAAGCCCTACGATTGGAAAAGACATCAATAGAATGTCTAGACACCTTTACGATTTAGAAAAACTAATGGATAGTAAGTACTGTGAGGACGTTTTGTTGGACAACACTTTTTATAATGAAATCATCAAACATCGTGAACGGTTTAGCTCTATGGCTGGCGTCGATTATTCGACTCATCAACCACAAACAATAGGTTTTGTTCCCCCAGAATCGGAATTGAAAGAATGGGAGAAAGACTATTTGCTAATGCAAGAAAATATGATTTATGGCGAATCATTAAGTTTCAACCAATTAATTGCCCGAATGTCGGAATTGAATAACAGATTTAACTCAACTATTTTTTGAGATTCACGATTATCATATTCATTTAGACACCTTGAATTTAAGAAAACAAAACAAAAAAAAATGATTCGACAAATTCTCTGATAAAAAACGAGAGCCTAATATAGGTTAGCCCAGCCACCTGCCCTGTTCTCCGTTCTCCGTTTTCCGTAGCGTAGTTGGCTCGGTTGTTCGGCATAGCGTCCCGCTATGTCGCAGCTAAAAGGAAGTCACCAGATTTCCATATTCAATAAAATAAGAAAAAGGCATATGAGATATTATGCATTTTTTTTAATGTGTTATCGTAATTACAATCCCGATAGCTATCTCGGGAAAGAATACAAAAACTGGGATTGCAATTTTTCACTTTGGTCGTGACCGCTGGCTCCCAGTGGCAGTGAGCAATTTTACACATTTAAAGAAGCGGACATATCCGAGGGGACGGGATTGAATACTGCGTATAATATAAACATATTTCCATCATTATAATTTAGATGCAAAGCCATTTAATAATACAATTTATAGGCGATTCTAAACATCAATATTTCATAAACGAACGATTTAAACCTATTAATTTATCTCTTAAAAAAAACAACCTGATTTTCAGTTCGTTATTTAAGTTTGAAACGAGAATTTTGGTTTAATCCATTTTATTTTTTGATATTAAAAAATTAATTAAAATTTCAAGCCTTTTCATAATTTATAGAAAAAGATGTTTATATTTGCAACTATTTAAAAAAAAACAAAAGAACCACTAAAAACTGTCGTAAGCCACCCATATTGGAAGGCATTGTACCATTTCATGGTGGGTATATAGATGTTATGGGCAAGTGTAATAAAAAAAAGAAAAGAAAAGAAACGAAAGTGAGAATATAATTTTTCAATACGACATAGTTTGGCAGACTTGATGTTTAATTTTGTATAATCAACAAGAAAAGCTAAAAAATAGAGTATAAAAAATCCACATATTCACTTGACAACATAGCTGTCCGAACAATTAGTTAAATCGCATTTTGCAAAAATTCAAAACAAACTAAATCAGACAGTTACTTACGCAAAATCGATTAAAAGCTGTTCGAAATCTTTCTCTGGTTTCAAATTGCTAAATAGATTCGGTGG
>JBBQWB010000203.1:0-2294 GCA_038210985.1 Bacteroidales bacterium | reverse complement strand
GAAAGTAGAATGACTAATATCTTGAAAGCATACAACACAACCTATTGGAAAAATGGATTTTATAGTAGTGATATTGCAAAATTTAAAGATGACAGATTAAATGCGTTAGCTATTCTTTCGGGTATTGCTGATATAACGAAGTACGAAACGATTGTAACGAATGTGCTTGTTCCCAACAAATTTTCTAGTCCGCATTTCGAGTGGATGGTAGAAGCAGCTATGTGCGAAGCGGGCAAATTTACCGAATCGTTGGCACGCATGAAAGCACAATACCAAAGTCAGGTCAACACTGCTGGTCAGAGCACTTTATACGAAAACTTTCCCAAAGGCGGCAGTTACAATCATGCGTGGAATGCTTCCAATACAGTGCTTAGTAAATACATAGCTGGAATTGAACCAACTAAACCAGCTTGGGCTGAATATACGGTATGTCCAAATTTGGTACATCTAAACTCTCTTAAGTTATTAGTACCAAGTGTGAAGGGAAATATCAGTGTTGATATTAGCTCCACAACTCAACTTTATACGCTCAACTTGGTCTCACCTGCTGGTACTAACGCCATTGTTGGTATTCCTATTGGCAGTGGAAATGTAAAGAATGTAAAGCTGAACGGAAAACTTGTTTGGGAAAATGGGGCTTTTGTTGAAGGAACAACTGGTATTAGTTGGAACGGCAAAGATGCAGACTTTATTAAATTCAATGTCGCCCCTGGAACATGGAATATCGTAGCCGAAAAAACTGTAAATACCAGCATTGATAAAGTAACTTTCAACAAGCTAAAAATTTATCCTAACCCAAGCTCAGATGGACATTTTACAATAGATGAAGCTCGAAAGTGGGAAGTGTACAATTTATCGGCAGTTAAAATCAACGCAGGTGAAAGTAATCAAATTCATCTTTCTCAATTCTCGAAAGGACTGTACCTGCTTAAAACGGAAAACGATATTTCAAAATTGATATTTAATTGAACTGCCGTTCACTTTTATTTAGGCTGTTATCTATTCTACATTTTGGTTTTAGCATAAATAGTTTGAGTGATTTAGACTGTTTCATTAGCTATAAATAGTCTAATTCTCAAAGATAATAAGGGTAAACTTCCTTGGTATTCGTTTGTTACTAAGGGGCTACGCATATAAAAAGAAGGGTTTTCTTAATGTGCTACTAAGGTTCAACAAACTAAGGATTCTTTAAAATATGCGTAGCCCCTTAGTAACATTAGAACAATAAACCGTCTTCCCTTATTCCCTTATTTAATGAAAATTGAATAAATTCAGGCTTTTGAAAACCAACGCTCAGTTATAACTTCGTGTCAAATAATTTAATTTCAATCAAGAATTATTATAATTATTCTTACTCGTCTGAAAGGGATAAGTTGCTTAATTGAAATACTCAATTTAAATTCGTTTTTCGTTCATGTTTAAGATAAAAATAATAAGGTTTTTTGAATTGATTTTCAGAAAACCTTTTTATTTAGTCAATATCATGTTTTAAAACATAAAAGTAAAATTTTTTAGTGAGTACTTTTTGGCTCTAAATTTCCCTTTATTATTATATTTCCATCATTTTATTTGATTTACAAATTATCTAAAATATCTAATCACAATTCTATTATTTATGAAAACAAATTACTCAAATTTCTGTAAATTAGCTTTGCGATCCCTTATTCTTGCAGCAGTATTGCTCTTGAGTTCAGTGCAAGCGTTTTCCGAAAAAGTTTATTTAGAATCCGGTGGCGTAGTGCTAATGGAGGCCGAAAACACCGAAAGTGCACTTGGACTGTGGATTAATAGTACTACTTTTCCAGCTTATTCAGGTAGTAGCCATCTCGAATTTACGGGCAATCAACCTGATGGCTCAGGCTCGCCAAATTCTCCTTTGAAGTATAAATTTAAAATTTCGACCGAAGGTGATTATGCCCTTGTTTTTCGTGGGCGTTCACGTTTATTATGCGAGGCAACTGACTTATGTAATGATGCATGGGTCCGTTTGGAAGGTGATTTTAGCATTGGTGCTGGTGGACCACCTGCCATGAGTTGGCTTACACAAGATACCAAAATGTTTGTGGGCCGCGGCGGTAATGGCGACTGGGGATGGGCCTCGCAGTTTGATATTAATCATGTGCAACCAAAAGCAATCTATCATTTCAAGGCAGGTGAAACCTACATACTCACAGTTTCAGGTCGTTCGCAGCGCTTCAACCTCGATCGTATTTTATTCGTAACCTCATTAAATAATCAAACGACTGCAAAAGCTGTTGTTGCCGAATCGGAGACAATTGATGATGGTATTGCTG
>JBBQWB010000202.1:0-2320 GCA_038210985.1 Bacteroidales bacterium | reverse complement strand
TGTTCCGATTCGTAGCTTTTTGAAAACGCTTTTTGAATTGCAGCCTGATTTTGAGCTCCCACTTGCATAAACACAGTGGCAAACAAGAATAATAGCGCAATTTTTTTTAGATTTTCCATATTAATCCTCCTGAAAATGAATGTTGATTATAGTTTGTATTATTGTCTGAAATATGTTTTATGTCGTATGTATAATTGAAAAATGAAGTGATTTTCGTAAAAATTGGAAAGAAAACAGTGACACCGGTTCGGAAAGTTGTAGCATCCAGCGAATTGTAAACATAAAGTCCGTTATTGTCAACGAAATTCTTTAAATTACCAAGCGTTATATTTCCTTCCAAAGTCAGTTTCTTGAATAAAGTAACTCCCGCTGATTGCGAAAAAACAAGTCCACTGTTGATACTGTCGGACAAAAGCTGTGCCGAAGTTTTTAAATATAAACCTGCATTACCCTGAAAAACATAACGTGCCTTGATGCCTGTTTGATAATACTTTCCCATTAAGTTAGAAAGTAAAGAACCAGAAATACCAAGTTCCAGTTTTTGAAGGTCGATATTAAGACCTGCTAAAAAAAGATGACCGTTAAAAATACTTGTCTCAACTTTCGTGTTTACATAATGATAACCAAAATCCAGTGAACCATGTGCTATAAATTTCCAACTGAGCAAAGCAAAATACTCATTCTGACTTGTAAGAACATTGGTATTCACAGTTTGTGAATAAGTAGAACCTGCCTGATAAAGATTCAATCGGTATCCAAGTTGTGTATTTATTCCCAGCCTCATATACGTGGGATTCGTTCGTGTTCCACTGTTGTTTATTTTATAATTATACTCCAAATCTACAGCGTCAATAAGTTTTACAGAATGAACTCCCAAAGCTTCACGTGTTTCTTTTGGTAGTTTACTGAGCTGATACCGGGCATACGATTCGTTGCCGGTGTACAAACCACAATAGTAAAGATATGTAATGATTTCATTATCAGAAGAATCAAAAGTCAAGGCTGCTTCAAATTGTTTTTGTGCTTCAAAATAATTAGCTTTATAATAATAGGCATAACCCATCCGCTGCCTTAGTTTTTTAAAATCAATATTCTGACTGATTGCAGCTTTCGCCGTAGCAATTAATTGATCCCATTTTCCTGCCAGATAATAATTGTAAGTCAGACTGTCGGCTGACTGATAGTTATAAACCAACGAATCATTCTGAGTTTTCATAACCAATTCAATTCCTTCCGGTTGAATAGAGTCATGATTATTTAAATAAACATTTTCGGCAGCAATAAATGCCGTAGAATATGTGAAAATCACCAAAATGATTAGGAATTTATACATGTAGCTGTAATTTTCGTTTTTCCGTTTTCAAATCTAAATTCACTGATTGTTTTGTCTTTTAATACAAGAGTTGATGTGCTGTTTGTTTTCGTTTTTCCAAATACCACTATATTGATTGATGAGTTGAGTTGCAGTTCATTTTCTAATACTATATTTGTCGATTTTGCCAATTGTATATTAAAATTAACACGTATATAACTATAAAAAGGTGCTATAAAATCGTGTATAAAGTAGCTGATTTTCTTGTTTTTAATTATACTCAAAGGCATTGCATCGTTAATCTCAGTTTCCGACAATTCACCCAGAAATACCGCATAGGCTGATAAATAAAAATAATACAGCAGTGATTTATTATTGCCGTAAAAACTGTTGAAATAAAACATAAAACCATCGTTCACGTAATAGGCTGTCGATTCTGTTTTACTGCAATACAGGTATCTGTTATTGTAAGCATCGGTAATTGCTTCCCATTCTTCGGTTTTTTCTTGTCCAGTTTCGTCAGTATATTTAAATTTCAAAGTACTGTTTGGAAAAAGTTCAAATGCGTTTTTGAGCATAGCATTTTCATATATACCGCTTATCCGACTTTCTTTTTCCGGCTTTGAAAACTGTTTCAATTTATTTTCATTCGTTTTATTTTCAAGAAAATAAGCAAAAGGATAATCTAATGTTTTAGAACCTAATAGCGGTGAATATTGAACCTGAAAATGAATATGCGGTTCGGGTGACCGGCCTGAACTTCCGCAATGAGCCACGATATCACCCCGTTTTACAGTATCACCTTTCAGTACTTTGAACGTTCCTTTTTTCAAATGTGATATTTGAGTGTAAAGACCGGTTAAATGTCTGATAATAATAGTGTTTCCCCAATTGTTTACCGTGTCCACTTTTCCAATTTCATTATCGTCGACATGATCAATAATTTCTTCCACAACACCGTCGGCAGGTGCAAGTACTGGTTTGTTATAACAATAATAATCTTCACAG
>JBBQWB010000201.1:0-2330 GCA_038210985.1 Bacteroidales bacterium | reverse complement strand
GCAGGGGATAAGCAATAAATGCACTTCCTTCTACAAACAGTTTGTTTATACGAATTTCGCCGCATAAATGTTCTTTTTTAGGAAATAGAAATTTTTTTTCAGTCACGAGTTGCGTTGTTAGAGTGATGAAGAGTTAAGATTCTAGATTCTAGATTCTAGATTCAAGATTCAAGAGCCAAGAGCCAAGAATTAAGACAAAAATGCATATTATCAATTTCCGTACAAATCAATATGTCAGATTTACAAACTCGTTGTATATATCAAAAAAAACAGTTTGATTGAATGTAAACTATCTATAAAAAAAACAATCCCAAAAGTAAGGAAAAACTCCGATACTTTTGGGATTGCCCTCAATAATATTCCTGTGGTTTATTTTTTGTTCTTTTTAAAGTGTTCTTTCAAGAAATTGTCCAAGGCCATAGTCATGGATGCTACCCCTGGAACAGGAGCTTCAAGATCCAAACGCAGATTTGCATCGCGAACAGCTTGTGCAGTAGTAGATCCATAAGACCCAATGAAAATCTTATCCTGCTTAAAATTAGGGAAGTTTTTTAGTAGTGAATTTACTCCTATTGGACTAAAAAATAAAATCATATCGTAATTAAATTCTTCGTCTGCAGTAAAATCATTACTTACCGTTTTGTACATGCTGGCTTTGCTGTAGGTTATCTTCGATTTATCGAGTGCCGACAAAGTTTCCTCATTTTGTACATCAGAAGTGATTAGCAAGTATTTTTCGTCATCATGTTTGTTCATGATAACTACCAGCTCACTCATTTTTCCAGTATTTCCGTAAAAAACTTTACGTTTCCGAAAATGAATATAATGTTGTAGGTAAACTGCCACCGTTTCTGACACACAAAAATACTTCATGGTTTCAGGAATGGTGACTCTTAATTCTTCGCACAGACGAAAAAAATGATCAATACCATGACGAGCATTGAAAATAATTGCTGTATAATCAAGTATTGTTACCCGCTGAGTTCTGAAATCCTTAGCTGATATGGGCTCAACTTTAATAAGTGGACGAAATTCAATTTTTACATTGTGTCTTTCGCTTATGTCAAAATAGGGTGATTTTTCGCTGGTTGGCTGTGGTTGCGAAACCAATATGTTCTTAATTTTCAAAGTGATAACATTGTTTATTGTTCAAACTTTTATATAACTCTATACGCCTGAAATAGTAAAATTAAAGGCAAAATTTCGAGGGTGCAAAGATACAACAATAAATAAAAGGAAGCTATACTTTTGTGTAAAAAGATTTGAATAAGTTTAATTATCATAATTACTGCAGCAAGTAGGCCAATAATCAATGAAACGGTGTCGGTATAAATGTCTAAACTGACTGAACTATAAATTTTAAGTATGAGTAAAGGAAAAATTAGCAATCCTAGGTATATAACTAAGTTAAAATAGCTGTTTGTAGTGTTTCTTAAAGCCGCTTTTTTTATAAAAACATAACCTAAGAATTGAAACAAAATGTATTTTAGGAATAAGAAAGCCAATGTCAAAGATAAATAATTAAGGAATCCAATTATATTAAATGAAGTATATAGGTTAAAATTGACAGTATAAATATACAGTGAGAATGCGCCCGAACTGAAAAGAAGTAATAAAAGTCTTGAAATCAAGATATTTGTGACTTTTTCCTCTAAATAGGTTCTTCTATCACCTGAATGAAAAAAAACTTTTATAGAATTTGGCAACCAAGATGCTGAGAGTGTGATTGATAAGACCATAATAGAAAAGAGCGCCACCAAGACTACGAAAACCCAGTTCTCAGAGATAGGAAGTGACGGGTGATTAATACCCAAAAAACCGGAAATAATCGTATCAGGTAACAGCGCCTGAATTGAATCAGCATGAACGGTATCCATCTGCTGAGTCAATCCCGAAATTGAGTCAATTGTATCGCTAGAATTAATATGTAATGAATCTAATGAAGGCATAATTATATGGCTGCGAATTTTCGTACACTATTATCCCAAACTGGTGCTTGATGTATGGCTTCAATTACTTCGTCTGCTTTTTCGACTACGGTCCACATTTCTGAGTGTATTACACGCATAAAGTTTTCTTCTACAGCTCGTTGAAGCATTAATATGAGTGCATCGTAATAATGGTTGATGTTCACTATGATAATGGGTTTAGTGAAAATACCCAATTGTTTCCATGTGATAACTTCCAATAATTCTTCGAGTGTACCGCAGCCTCCAGGCAAAGCTACAACAGCATCAGCCATCATCGCCATTTTTTCTTTCCTTTCGTGCATGGATGCAGTAATGATTAAACTACTTAAAGAGTCGTGATTCCAGTTTTCATCGCACATA
>JBBQWB010000200.1:0-2332 GCA_038210985.1 Bacteroidales bacterium | reverse complement strand
ATTGATGTATTTTTCGTGAAATTCGTTCATAGGTTCAGTTGTTTATGCAAAGATAACAAAAATTGTTGCTTAATAGGACAAAGATCATTGTTAAAAATTAAAACTCACATCTTGCATTAAAACGCCTATTCTGTGGGAGTTAGAGGAAATGCAAGAAAAGGACGTAAAAACACCCAAAACCCACACCCAAAGCCAAGTACAGTAAAAAAACACGGCTGTTGATAACTTTTTTGATTTGAAAGCAAATTAACCCCTTTAACCAAACGACAAAAGCCCCGAAATCGGGGCTTTTGTCGTTTTTGACTTTCGTGCCTTTATTTTAAATATGCTTGTGGATAATGCAAAGGAACACTATCCACACAGTATTTAACCCATTTTAAAAACCAGGAAGTCCTTCATTTTTGTACTTGTATTTTCCAGTTTTAAAAGGATCATAAAAAATATCTGGGCTAGGTGAATTGTAATAAAATTTGCAGATTGCTTTGTTTTGAACTGATTTATTATTAATGATAGTGAAAAAATCACTTTTATTATCAACAGTTGCATTGTCCAAAAAATAAAAAACGCCATAATTAATATTAGAATCTAAAACAATATTATTAGCAATTTCTCCAAGTGTAAACCATTTTTTTTTCCAGTTATGAAAATCACAAACATTGTAAATACGATAGCAAGTATCGTGGTGTATTTCTTCTACAATGGGATTTCCGTGATTCTCGTTGCACAAAATTGTTTGTTTCTTAGTGGTATTTTTGTTAGAAGTAGTTTGTGCATTTAAAATACTGCTAAAACAAACAATTACAACTAACGCTAAGAAAATATTTTTTGATTTTTTTAAGATTAATACTGAAAAACACAATCATGTTCTTTTTCTTTTACAGGAGAATGGTTGATAAAATTCTGATTGAAATTTTGAACATGAAAATGGTTTAAATGCCCTTCCCAACCATGCGTGCCTGATATTGCAGGATTCCAATGGCAATAATTGAAAGGCGACATACTTGGATATTTATCCCTCATCGGATCAACAGATAACCAAACACTCACATCGCTCATATGATACCGAGCCCCGATCCCGATAGCTATCGGGAACGAGTAAGAAGTTTCTTCATCTTTCTCTTTGCCCGAAAACTTGTACGGGGTGTAGTAGTTGGCGGTGGTGCGTTGTTCTGCAAATAACTCGCCGAAAGGTAAATATTGCAAATGTTGGCTGGCAATTCCATCGGCATCGGTAATGAACGAGGAGCTTCCGATATGGTCGGAGTGGTAGAAGTAGAGCTCTTTTTCGGTTTCGTCTTCTTCTCTTAAATTGTGAATGCTCTCTATGGCTTCGGCATAGGTTAGGAATCCTGGGTCGGTTTTCATGCACTCGTCTGCGCGGTGATACATTTTGAGCAAATCGGAAGATATATCAGAATAACTACTACTAGTAATAGGATCGCAAGCAGGCAAATCAAATTTTGCAATGGCTGGTTTTAGTCCGCCACCAATTTTGCTGGTAATTCGCTGGCCTTCTATGTAGTAGTGCTTGGTGTATTTGGTTTCCATCTGTTTTTGCTTTGGAGTTGTAAAGATACAGGTTTTGCGATAAACGTCAAGCGAAAGCCTGGCGTTTATTGTTGAACTAAATTAAACCAATCATTCCAAATAACGAAAAGTTTTTTTATATCCAGAAGGCTTAATTACATCCAAGTCTAGTTTTCCTACTCCTTTATAAATACTATCCCCAATTTCGATGTAATACCAAATATCTTCACTTTTATTATTCCAACTATTAATACCAATATTTTGACCATTTTTTAATTTAAGCATTGGGGCTTTGTGGTTCCATTTATCAAAATATTTTCCAATAACGATACCACTAAGTTCTTCTTGTTTAAATCTGTTTTCTCTTCCTTTAAAATAATTACAGGATTGGAACATTAAAATGATAACAGCAATGAATATATAAATTATTCTTTTCATAAAACTATCTCCTGCTTCTTAATGGTGGTGTTGTTACTGATACCCCTGAGTTTATTGAAAAAGGCGATGGTGTTGTTATGCCAATCGTTGTTGTTTGCCAGTTATTTCCAAAAGGTTGTTTGTAAGTTTTGTCAATATCTTGACCAAATGTGGTATTCATAATACCACTGCTTATGCTTTGATATGAACCACCGCCAGTGAATCTTTCACTAGTGGGATCACCATTACCATAATATGTTCCTGTAATAATTCCAATACCTAAAGACTGATCCCATCCAATTCCAGCACCAAGAGAAGCATTAGCAAAAGCTCCTTCACCTTTAACAAATCCTAAAGTAATATCAAAAGATCCACCACCACCAACATA
>JBBQWB010000199.1:0-2372 GCA_038210985.1 Bacteroidales bacterium | reverse complement strand
TATATATATGTTTTGATAGTTTATTTTTTAAAATTAAAAATTTATAGTTTCCTCAATAATTGAAACACCTTCGGTTAGTTTTACAATACCTTTTGTTATTCTCATTTTTTTATTATTCAAATATGCTGATGGTTGTTTTTTCGAAACAATAAATTCCCCCTGCATCCCTTTTGGCAGTGTAATAATGTAAGTCTTTTTATTATCAGAATATGAATACTCCCCAATAATCTCGCCTTTGATGGTTGGAACTTTTATTTTGCTTGAAGTTAAATTTGCAAGTTGAGGATGAATACTTGCAACGCTAAACCCTGGTTTCGAAGGCGTAATTCCCCACATGTTACGTGTTACAATATTCGCGGGTGCTGCTCCCCAAGCGTGGTTCCAATCGGCGTTGGGTTTGTAATTCATATCCCAGGCTTCGAGCGCCATGGTGGAGCCAATGTGAATCATATTCCACCATGAACGGTCACTTTTCGCTGTCAATAAACTGAGTGCATAGTCGGCTTCTCCATTATTGTAAAGCCCTTCTAACAAATATTGAGCTCCGTAAACACTACAAGCCATCCCTTTCGATTTTACATACTCCAGCACTGTTTGAGTATTTTTTATTGGAACAATTCCAAAAGCCAACGGAAACATATTGGCGTGTAATGAGGAGTGTTTTGAATTTTGGCCGTCCACATAAATACCTTTATTTTTGTCCATTAACTTTTCGTTAATACTTTTCTTTACTTCCAAAGATTTTTTGTAAAAAGTAGCAGCATCCTTTTTCTTACCAATAGCGGCAGCCATTTCTGACATGAGTTTAAAATTCATATAATAAAACGAATTTACAACAGTATTTACATCGGTCATATCATAACCATCTCGCTCTTTCAATGGCCAATCTACAATATCTCTCATTCGCTCTTTTGTCCCTACGAATCCAATTTCTTGCATCAATTCATTCGTTATATTTTCCGGCTTTGTGCATAGTAAATGATCATCATTCTCTAAATCCATCAACATTTTAGATTTCAAAAGGTCGTAGTTTTGAGCTATTGATTGAGTATTACCCGTATAAAGATAATCATTGTAAAATAACAAAACGGTATGCAGTATCCACTCAGTTGGCCAAGTGGGATTTTTGAGAAAGTATTCGTTCGTTTTTCGAGCCATAAAATACTCATTATCTACGCAATAATGCGAAAGCTGATTGATATACGCATCGGCTTCGTACGGAATTCGTTCGCGATCGCCATCGATATACAAACCGGCAAAACTAGTAGCTTTAATCGTATACTTGCACATTTCCCACACCTGATTCAAAATGGTATCGGAGCAGCTAAAACGACTTGCATTGTCGTTGAAAGCATAGTTAAAAGCCTTTTGTCTTATTTCAATGTCAGCAATTGGAACGTTCAAATTTTCTAATTCAACATAGCGAAAAGGAGTAATTACACCGAATGAATCGGGCAACAAAATAGCATTTCCAGTAGTATTTCGCTTATCAGCAGGAAGTGTTACTGTGTAATTTGTATTTTCTGGAATTGCTGAAAGCTCCACTTTGCTGTATCGTATCGAACCGATTATCCTTTTATCGATAGCCGTTGGTGAAATCAATTTTTCCCCAAGATGAACAATCAATTTTTCGTTTTGTGGCGATTTCAAATTGAGCATCAAAGTACCGAATGCCGCTTTCCCAAAATCAATAAAATAATGATTTTCACCTACTTTAACAACTTGTTTTGGTGCAATAAGCGAAGATTGGAAACCTTTTTCGACGATATTCTGCGCAAAAACTCCAAACTGAAAGATGTACGAAAAAAGTATTAGAATAATAACGATTCTTTTCATATTTGTTTTATTTAGTGTCCGAACGAAAACCCCATTTTTTTCAAATTTCGTAAAATGGGTTGCCAATTTTTTCTCGTAAGAGTGCTGTCAATTTTGCAGCATCGTTGGAAAATCAAAAATATAAACATGTATTTACATATTTAAACTTATATATACGATTTATTTTTAAACAAGACGTATTTCTCCCATCGCTGTTTTAGTAAATCACAGATTGACATTTAGTTATGCCGATTTCTTTTGCGCCTGCCTGTCTTTCTACAACAAATACTCACCTATTCGTTTGAGATTATAAGCTATTACGCCTACACCGACATAATTTTTCGAAATTTGTATATCCTTTGTCTTTACATCGATTCAACCCACGGTGTTCCGCTTCATTTATATTCGACTCAATGGCACTATGGCTGTAACGGGTTTTACAAAAGATTGGCGCTGATTCAATTTCTTTTTCCCCTGCCGATAGTTTTCCTTTTTTGGGAATTACCACTAATGGTATAAATTGGGCTACAAGGTCTCTGTATTCTTTTTTGAAATAT
>JBBQWB010000198.1:0-2396 GCA_038210985.1 Bacteroidales bacterium | reverse complement strand
TTTTAAAAGACTGCGTCTTAAGCCCCCATTTGGGGGTTTGGGGGTCATAACGTTACAATTAAAGAACTATTTTATAAATTTTTTTGGTTTCTAATTAACTAATTTTATTCAACTTGACCGAAAGAGATAAGCAGTTTTTTTTATTTATTGTTAATTTCAGATATTATTTAGTTTATATTCAATGATTTAATCTAAACATCTCAATCCATTTTATTTAACCTTGAAACTTTTATCTGAACTGGCCCAACCAACCCTGCAGGCAACAATTTATCTCCTTTTTTGTAAAAGCTTGCGATACAAAATGTAGAACGTTGTTTTAAAGGTGCAGGCTCATTATTCAAATACCAATTGGGCATCAAGTCTTGTTTTAAATTAAAACCAGATTCCTCTGGATAATTTTCGTCCCCAATAAGTCGATTTGTCCACTGATTGGTTACTTCTATTTGAATCGTATTTTTACCAACAATTAATGCTGATGTAATATCCAAACAATAAGGTGCTATCCAACTTACGCCCAAATCCTTTCCGTTAATAATTACACGTGCAGCAATATTTACTTCACCCAAATCCAGTGTAAGCAAATTATTTTTAGCCAATTGCTTTTTGTTGATACTAAATTCGTTTTTATAAATGGCTGTTCCTGAATAATACTTAATTTCCTCGTTTTCGGATGTTGTCCAGTCAATTAAATTTGGGAAAGTGAATGTTTTTTCACTGCTTCGAATATCAGAAAACGTTACCAACCAATTTCCTGAAACTGTCAATCCGGCTGGAATTTTCTTTGCTTTCGCAGAAATTGGGGATCCATTGTTAAGCTCAAATTGGTATTTTCCGTTTGTATTTGTTGTAAGTTCTATTGCGTTATCAGCATTTAGCGATAGCTTTACGTTCTCCGTATTTTTCAAACTGTTGGGATTGATTGATGCCACATTTGCAGAACTTTCTTTAAACATAACAAAAACTGACCCTTTGGCCGGCAACAAAACAGTTAGCATGGTGCGACCATTTTCTTGTTGGAATACAGCTTGTTTGATACGCTCACCATTCATAGGATTCCAAAGTTCAGGAATTTTTCCATCCACTCTGAACGAGCATTCAAAATGCTGTTGCGTTGAATCCGAATTAAAAAAGAAATACATTTCGCTCTTCTCCAAACTACGGTGAATAAATGAAATATCTTTCCTGTTGGCAACTATGAAGTCAGGTGTTATGCTTTCGGATTCCATCATTTTACTCCAATTGTATTCAGAATACACATTTTTTTGTGCCCAAATTTCGTTACAGATTTGAGTGAAAGCGGCCCTGTCTTCTTCTGAATTTAAGTATCCAGCTGCTTTCTCTGGTTTTTCGCCCACTACGGGAACTCCAGCTTTAGCTATTTCGTAGATTCGTTTTAAACTTTTAAGAGAAATAGTTTTGCAATTTTTCAAAATAAGTGCTTTGTATTGTGTGCCCTCGGGTAAAACCAAGGTTTTGTTATTGAGCACAATACGATTTAAAAGCACATCAGCATTTACACAGTCGAAATTAGTACCTGCGGGAATGGCCGGTTTAAAATCATTGCGCAGGTAAACTGAATTTGGAGAACCATCGCCTATAAATACTAAGAAATCTGACACAGGCACACCCTGACGGAGTAAATACTGTCCTCGAGCTATGTACTTGAACCATGAAGCACCTGCATTTTCCCACCAGGTTTGAGTGCGGTCAAAATGGAAACCCCAGCGTCCCATTGTCATTCCAGGTTTTACATTCGGATTGGCTTGATGTGCAAAACGGTGAAACATAAATTCGTTAATACCGTATGTCCATGCTAAATCGCCCGATATTTTTGCCATGGCAGGTGTTCCTTTCCAGTTAATTTCCGGAGTTGACGTGAAGGACTCGGCTGATATAACATTCTTTCCATAAATTCGAGAAGCTGACACAGCAGATTGTACCATGTCCATTTCCCTGTTCATCCAAAACTCGCCCATATTGATGTCGGCTTTTGCACCTACATCCAAATCGTTCACAGGTCCAAAACCATAAGGTTCAATGTAACTTTTAATGCCATCCTTTTTACATAATTCGGCAAAATAACCAAAATAATTTTCAGTCATCAGCTTGCAATTCAACCCACGAATATCCCATAAAACAGCTTCCGAAACTTCAGCACTCTCTACAAACCGCCCAGCATACAAAGGTAAAAAGCTAATAATATCATAGTTTTTTTCAGTTTTAAAAATATCGGCGTATCCATCTGTCCAATTCTGTCCGCCCATTTCGTAACTATCTATTTCAACATATTGCATAGCATTTGGAGCCACTGCTTTACCGTTTTCAATTACTTTTTTTGAGAATGAATCGTAATGCTTTTTAAAAGATTCGCGATTAAATTTATCACATTCTAAGCC
>JBBQWB010000197.1:0-2432 GCA_038210985.1 Bacteroidales bacterium | reverse complement strand
ATATATTTACAGAGCCGGAACTCCAACTGTTTATTTTACGATCTTTATTGAGCGTAAAAATTGAATAATCCTGCAAGCTATCTATTAGCTGGCTGTAAAACTCAGCGGTAGGGACATACTTATTTTTCAGAACTTTAGGAGCAGACTGGTCATTTTTCATTATATTGATTGAATTAATATTTTAATTTTTCGATTGCTAATATGGGTGGTTTTTCACAGGCAGGTGTTACACAATTGTTTATTTAAGTTACATTATTCACCTCTTTGTGCATTGCCTGTTCCTGTTCCATAATATTCAATTACCTTATTTGTCAAGGTTTACAAAACTGTCATGCTGTCTGTCGTTTAACATTGCTACCAAAGGCCCGGCGGTTTAGTTAATTGGCGATCGGGTCGAGGTGTCGTTTTTTGTGCCGGTCCCGATAAATGGACGAGAGTTTCCGGGTCATGATGAAGTTGTCCAGATGGCTTAGTCCCGATAAGGTTTACAGTTGACTGGCAAGTGCAATAAGCTTAGTTGTTGATTATATCTATGTTTGCGACTTAAACAGCTTATTGAATTTGCCAGTGAGTTAGCTGTTAGGGCAAATTTTACGTTTGACTCGGTGTAACAAAATCTTCTACTTTAGGGGTCTCTCGTCGAGTGGCGGGACGGGCTGGAAGGCTCTTTACGCAAACCAGAAATTTCTTTTAAAAACAGATGCTAATGTTGGGTAATGTGCCTGACAGCGAAGGGACGGTTTTATTCTTTAGGCAGATGCTTTTTAATTATTGATAAGAACGCTGTTTTACTAAATGGTTTAATAATAAAATCAGAACAACCGCAAGCTAAGGCTTTTTCTTTATCTGCATCGTTTGAATAAGCGGTTTGTGCTATAATTGTTAATTCCGGCCTGAATTCTTTAATTTTCTTTGTTGCTTCAAATCCATCCATTACCCCCATTTTTAAATCCATTAAAACAAGATCAATTTTATTGTCTGACTTGCACATTTCGATTGCTTCAAGACCATTTGATGCATGTATTATTCTACAATTTAAACCAGTTAAAAACTGCTTAATCAGGCTGAAATTGAGCGCTTCATCTTCTGCAATAAGCAATGTTAAATTCTTTTCAAATCCAATTAGTTTTTCCTTATTTGATATATCGTTTAACAAATTAGGGGATAAGGCTTTCTTTAATGGTATAGTAAAATAGAAAGTTGTCCCTTTACTTAATTCTGAAGTAAGCCATATTTTCCCTCCTAAGAGTTCGACATAGGCTTTTGAAATAGACAAGCCCAAGCCTGTTCCACTTTGCTGCCTGGAAAGAGAATTTTCCACCTGTTTGAAACGTTTGAATATATCCTCGTGAAACTCTTCTGCAATACCAATGCCAGTGTCGGAAACATAGAATTCTATGAAATCACCTTTTACATTATAGCCAAAATTTACAGATCCCTGAATCGTGAATTTAAGAGCGTTCCCAATCAGATTCGAGAGAATTTCTATTAATTTGGTTTCATCAGAAATGATTTCAGCTTTTTCCCACATTAATGCAGACTTATAATTCAAGTTTATATTTTGACTTCGAGCCCTCAGAATATACTGATTGAGAATGAGCTGACATAGTTCATTAATATTGATGGCCTTTTCATTAATTTTTTGCTGACCGGCTTCGATAGTGGAAATGCTGATTAAATCTGTAATAATAGAAAGTAACTGGTTGCTACTTTGTTCAATTATTGTTGTGAAATCTCTAACTTTTTCTGGAGGAAGATCTGGTTCATTAAGCAGACCTGAAAACCCAACTATTGCATTCATTGGGGTCCTGATTTCATGAGAGATGTTATGAAGAAAAGCTGTTTTCAGGCGATCACTTTCTTCAGCTTTTTCTTTGGCTGCGAATAATTCGAAATTTTGAGCTTTGTATTCTACGTTTAACGCTTCATAATTATTATTTTGTTGTTGCAATTCTTGTTCAGTAAATTTTAATTTTTGTAAATGTTTTTTTACTAATATATATAAAAATAACGATGTGACAATTATAAAAAACCCACCTTTAATGCTCTGAAATGTTCCTAATGAATTTGGATTAATTTCAGATATTATATATTCGAGAATTCTATCGGAAAATATAATCCATAAAATTCCGACAATCAAATAAATTAAAGTTATCCTAAATTCAAATTTTATATTTTTCATCTGTTATCTTTTTCATTGTTATATTGGCTCTAACGGTCGCCAGTATGCGACGTTGCCCGAAGCCAACCGGGCCGAGGGCAATATCCTTGGCCAAATTTAGGGTAGTTATTTCATGAACAAAGATAATTAGACTTTGTTTTGGGGGCCAGGGCGGCGCCCACAACAAAAAACAATAAAAAACAAACAATTGGGAGAAAAGAAAAGTTTTTTTTAAATTTTTAGAAAATTTAAATTAGGAAAACAATAAAAA
>JBBQWB010000196.1:0-2437 GCA_038210985.1 Bacteroidales bacterium | reverse complement strand
TTGGGCGACTTCTTTCTCCTAACTATATGATACCACACTTTTTAGCCGTCTATCCGGGAGTTATCTGAAGCCACGAAACGCCAGCCCAAGTCTATACATCGCATTATCTAAAACCGAGCTGGCGAGGTTTTAGATAACGTTTACGCATCATCTGAAGTTTTCATCCCGACTTCGCAGGATAAATATTGATTTCAGACAATGCTTTGATTAACTATCTCCACCTAAACCTTCATCAACCTAAGGGATGAAAATTTGGGCGGAGTCCCGACATTCATTATAAAAATATAAATTGAAGTCGGGATGTAGCCAGATATGCGTTGTTAGCTGATGTAAATTTTTATCTTCTGTTTTAATGGTATAAACCTTGTCTTACCGCCTAGAAAATTTAGTTTTTAAAATAAAAGTTTTTGTTTTTGCCGAATGGCAAAACGATTATTTGGGGGCAAATTTATTTTTTAATTTTTTTTGTATTTTTTGCTTGCAAAAAATTCTTGTTCGAAACAATCGGCCTGCCGATTTGTCTTTCAATTTGTTTCCTGGCTGTGCCGGCGACAGTGCCGCCTTTGCGTGCGTCATCTTTGAGTCGCGGCAATCCTTTTGAATCTCTGGTTTTATGGATTTCCGTTGTTGTCCTTTCGCCGAGCATGGTTAAAATTAGCTCAAAATCGTCCATGTGGTCGCGCAGATTTTCTCGTTTTAATCCTTTTATTTTTTTGTATTCACCTGGCTTAATACCGAACGTCGCTTGGGATATTTCGGCTGTCAGAATCTCGTAATCTTTTTCATGCTCGGCTCCTCGTTTTTTCCATTCATCGGTCAGTTCTGCGCGTATAGCAATGCCTCGCATTCTTTTTTCGATCCATTCTTCGGGATAGCCTTTGAGTTTGTAGAGTAATTTTGTCCGCTTGGTAGCGATTTCAGGATTTTCAATTTCCTGCACTCGTTCGTAACCGATTTTAGCTAACCAACGTTTCAACGGCTCAGATTTGGGTGAGGGGATTGATTGAATGATGCGAAACATACCTTCGGTATTAGAGCAGTCGGTTTCGCGCATTTTTCCGTCTGGTGCTTCTAATTTCAACCCGTGACAAAATGTCACGACTTCACTTCCTTCCTCTATTAATCTTTGTTTTAGCTTTCTCCAATATGCGCCAGAGTCGGGGCTGTCAGTAAGCACACCACAAACATCAACAACAGAAAAAAACCACTCTTTTTGAAATAGTGTTCTTCTGATGGTTTTGCCCTTGAAAATGGCAAGTTGATTATTATTTTCTAGATTTGTCATAAAATAGCAATTTTTAAAGGTGTCGAATTCGATACCTTTAAATTATAGCATATTTTAAAAAAGTTTGATCGGTGGTAGTTTATGGGTTTTTGTTTTTGCCGAATGGCAAAACGATTATTTGGGACAATTATTATTTTTTTTCACACCACATATAAGATTTTTCACATTGGTTTCTCTGCAAAGAATACCCCGATGGACAGTCTGCTTCTTGTGGCATTTTCCCATTAATCCAAACAAAAATTTCTGATCGTAGTTTCTTCGCTTTTTCAAAAGATTCTAAACAACAGTTATCATTACCACATTTTTTTCTAAAGGGCTCATAATAATTTTGCCTATCTGTTCTATCATACAAAGATTTTGATCCCCATATTGGAATAGGACAATCATCAACACAAGACTGATTGCTTTCATTATATTCCGATTCGCAAATGTCATTTCCACAATGATCTTCCTTTTTTTCTAAAATCTCACAATCCTGTGGACAATTGCAATGATTCTCGCCATACCCTCTATCGCATATGTTGTTCCCACAATTACTGCAAATTCCTAATCCGCCAATTGATGGAAAAGAGTGCTTACAACTACAATCATCTTCAGCACAGGTACTCCATATTTCAGAAAGTTCATCACAGCATTTTACAGCCATGGTTGGTACCGCCATTCCTTCTGTGCCACAAAATTTATCTTCATCTTTCAAAAAATCCATTTTTCTTTGTACTGTGGAAATATTTCCATCACTTGCTATGCCAAAACAAACTAGATCAATTTTAAAGCCGAAACATTCATTGTAACTTCTGCTTTTGCTAAGTTTATTTGGCATTAAAAATAAGATTATTATAATAATGCCTAAAATTATCACACTGACTTTGAAATATTTTTTCATAATATTTTAAATAAATTTGTCCCCAAATAATCCGCGAAGCGGAAAAACTTTTATTTTAAAAACTAAATTTTTGTCCTTGTTCAATGCGCCAAAACTTAAATTATTACTAAGATAAAAATTTATTTCAGCTAACGTTTAGTTGTATCAGAAGTTTTTGCCTTCTTTCCTTATTGTAATATATAAAGAAAAAGAAGGTAAAAATTTGGGTGAAAGAAATTTGCAATCCTTTGGAATATAATTGAGGCAAATTTCTGGAACCTGATACAACT
>JBBQWB010000195.1:0-2446 GCA_038210985.1 Bacteroidales bacterium | reverse complement strand
TTTTGTAATGTCCCGTTATTTTTACTGAAACTTGAAACTCACCACCTCTTGTTGTATAGTAAAATGGACCATCATCTACTGTAAAACCATAATGGGTTATGCGCCAATAATCTGATTGAGGCGTTACTTGCATTTTTAGATTGCCATCTTTAACTTCCCAAGAGGAAGGTTCATTTAACCAATTCATTTTTTCTAAATTTTGACCAATTACTAGATTTGTAGCGTACAAACACGCTATTAATAAAACTTTAAATTTCATCTTTTTACTTTTTTTTATTACTTTTTTTTACTCTTACTATATAATGTATTTTTTTTTATACGTTTACGCATAACGGATAGGACTGCCGTCACCGCCTTGTGCCATCCTGTCAGACTGTCCCGATGCATCGGGATCGGGCAGGTGGCTTGGCTAACTGGTGTTCAAACAAACGACAGGCAATATTATAATTTTTAACACCTTATTTCTGCTTAAAACAAACCACTTTTTGTTGTAAAACCACCACTCCAGACTCGCTTTTCAAACCTACCCAAACGCAAAACAGGTCGCTTTCTCCATAACAACATTTAAACTTCAATTTTTCTTCCACGCTCATTGCTCACCGGCATCTATTGGGAATGTAGTTCAACCTTTGCTACATAGTCTAACCGTCCACTGACGGACTGGGTCGTACCGACCACACGAAGTCTTATGTATTAGCAGCTAGGTCGTTCAGTCATCGCGCTGTCGTCATTTATTTATTGTTTTTTATTCTAATCTTTGAGTGTAATATTTTTTTTTGTATTTTTCTTTTCATCCAGCCTAAATAAAACTGATAAAATTGTCTAAATGCACTCTAATAGCACTGCTTATAATCAAAAAGCTTTTTTTCTTTTTGGGCGATTGCTCTTTTGGTTTTTGTTTATTTGCAAAACCTTAAAAGATCAAACATATAACTATAATTTGAATGTTGCTCTTTCCCAATAGATATCATAAACCTATTTCTTATCTATTTTCTTTGCTATCAATGATTTTACTGCTTTGTCAAAATCCGATTCTATCTTTTGCGTTTTGTTGAAAATTTCGTATTCTGTAAATGCTTTTTCTTCGGCTTGTTTTGCTGAAATACTTCCATTCCCAACTAATACTTTATACTCGTTAAATTCCAAATACTTATTCACGCTCAAAGCAAATTGCTCCATGGTAAAGGCATTACGGGTTTCAATAATTCGTTCAACATAGTCGAAGAATGCACCAATAGTACGCTCAAGACTTTTTATTTCCTTTTCACTCAGATAGTTTTTAGCAATGTTTGTATCAGATTTAAGAATTCGCCCTTCCGGTGCATTTTTCCATGTACTTAACCCCATAAATTCTTTTTCAACATCGGCTGATTCAAAAATGATTTCAGCAGCTGTTCGACTGTTAATTGCAAAATGAAACTTATTTTGAATTGACGAATAAAATAGTTGTGTTGTTTCTGACTTCGGGTCGTAGTCTAAACTACATTCGGCAAAAATATCAGTTATTTGTTGGTAAATACGTCTTTCACTTGACCGTATCGACCGTACACGTTCTAGTAATTCTCTAAAGTAATCTTTTCCAAAATACCGACCATTTTTAAGCCGTTCATCGTCCATAGCAAAACCTTTAATAATATATTCTTTAAGCATATTAGTAGCCCAAATTCTGAATTGAGTTGCTTGCGTAGAATTAACTCTGTATCCTACTGATATAATAGCATCCAAATTGTAATAACTTACCCGATAATTTTTACCATCCAATGCAGTTGTTTCCATTATGGAAACAACTGATTCTTCAACTAATTCATTACTGTCAAATATATTACGTAAATGTTTGCTTATTGCAGGTACATTTACACCAAATAATTGCGCAATGGCCTTTTGTGTCAACCACACCGTTTCCTTATTTAATATCACTTCTACTTTTACACTACCAGTTGGTGTTGTATAAAGTAAAAAATCCGTAAATTCGTCTTTTAATTCAAGTTGATTCATTGGTTTATTTTATTCTTTTTAATTTGGTCTTTGTCAACCAATTTTAGATACAAAACTACAATAAATTTTGGTTTTAAGTGCCTAATTGTCATTCAAATCAAGGCTTATATAAAACACCTTCATGTATACTATTTGTCGTTAGCTAAAACTCTACCCTCTTTTTTCTTTTTTTTATCGGCTTGCTGCTAACGGATAGGACTAGCCGCCGCCACCCCGCGGTGAGCTGTCTGACTGTCCCGATGCATCGGGATTGGGAGGGGGCTTGGGTAGCTGATTAGCCACAGTAATTTTTATCAAGTTCTTTTGTTAATTCAATTGCTTCAGTTATAATGCTTTCAGGATAATCATTTATTTGAAGTATTCTAATCGCATTTCTGTTTTTTAATTTTCCTTCTTTGAGTTTATAGTCAAAGTCAACTGTTTTATGGTCAACTATCTCACTAAAATGATA
>JBBQWB010000194.1:0-2492 GCA_038210985.1 Bacteroidales bacterium | reverse complement strand
AAAAAAAACCTTGGAGATTCTCTCCTATCTAAACGAAAATCATTTTTTAACAACTAATAGCGGGATGTTTTAATTTGTAAAATGGCGATTTAGTTCACCCCAGGCTCAGACCTTGCCATTAACTTGCGGATGTACACTTTATGATGAAAGGGATAATGAAGAATATAGTACCGTGCAGATTGGGAACCAATGCTGGATGGACGAAAATTTAAGATATTCTTCAGATACCGGAAGTTTATGTTTTTATAAAAATAAAAAGATAGTTGAAGAATATGGCAGATATTATAACTATTATGTTGCATTAAATGCCTGCCCGCAAGGATGGAAGATGCCAACAATAAATGATATTAACTTACTAATTGCATATTACCAAAAATGGCCGTTAGAACCATATGATTATTTAACAGATGATAAAAATGGCGGATTAAATTTTAAGCTAGGTGGTTATTGTGATTATGGAGCCACAGAAATGTTTAAATTTATTGGTGCAACATCTGGAATCTGGGTTACAAATCCTGAGGAAGATAATAAATCCTATATTTTATATCTTTACAAGAGCTACAGGGGTTGCCGGATTTTTGACGGTAATAAACTTATAAAATACAATGTTCGCTGTGTTAAAATTGATTGATTATGAAATTTGTTTTGTTTGTAATTTGATGGAGGTTTGTAGAGATTTTGGAAACTGAATATTGTAATTGGGAAAAGGATAAAGAGATTTAAAATTAGCACTAATATTTATAATAACTTTGCATAGTATTTAGTATAATAATTATTAATGAAAATTTTACGTATTATGAAATTTGAAAAACTAAATCAAGAAAAATTCGAGAAAATCGAAAAAATGAGTTGGGAATGCTAGTTGGGGGGACAATAGTTGGTGGATATTAAGACACTGCAGCTGGGTCAATTACAGATCCGGTCTTCACAATTTCTTATTCTTCAGACTGGTATAACCCTGAGTATGGCGATTTGCAATTTATTAACGGAGGCGACATGTCTCAACAGGTTATTACAGCAAAAATTGCACTTAGAAGATAATTAAAATTGTTGTTAGCTTAGGATATCGGGTACTATTTAGGTGATCCTATATTGTTATATTTATTTTATGAATAAAATAATTTTATTTTTTATATTATTACTAATTTCACTGATAAACTTTGGCCAAAATTCTTGGCAAACGCTTGATAGTCTAATTCTCAGCACTCCACTTAATGATAGCGTCTCAAAATATTATAAATACGTTTATAAAGCGGAGGATTATATAATGAAAGGAAAGTTTGACAAAGCTGCCTCAAAATATCAAAAGGCTTTTGCATATATTGAGTTCCCGTTTTATCGTGATTTGAATTATGCCATTAATTGTGAGTTGTTAAGTAATGTAAATGAAGAAAATATTAGAAGTTATGTTTGGTTTATAATCAATAAAACAGGAGATAAGGAAGCATTTTATAATGATACTTCAATAAATAAGCTTTCCTTTTGGCCGAAATTAGAGTTTATGATTGACACAATGACACCTGGAGTTGATACTGCTTTATTGCGATGTTTTGATGAAATTCTAAACCAAGATCAGGAATATCGGATGTCGTGTTCCCAGAGATTTATTATGAATAATGAGAAAATCTTTAGAGATTCATTGGTCATTATTGACTCTTTAAACATAAATAAAACACTCGGTTTAATTGGGCAAATTGGTAATTTATCAGAGGAGCAAATTGGTTTAAAATGGGAAGCTATCAGTACATTACTTATTCACAGTAAGAATCGTCCAGAAGTTTTTATTGCAACGCTTAATGCAGTTGTAGATGGTAAAATAAATGCAGTAAACTATTCCTTTAACCTTGCAAATTCATATTTCCGTATTGCTGAAAAGTATAGCCTTGGACAAAGTTACTTTTATGTACTTCATAAGTTTCCGGTTATATTGTTTTCACTTTCCAGAAGAGAGAAGAACCATATTGATAAATACAGACGGAAAATGTATCTTGTGAGTATGGATAGGCAAATTGAAAAAATAATATGGAATTGCAATAACAGTCGAAGTTTTTATAAAAATAGTTTCGCAACGAACTCTGCAGTAAAGGATAGTCTTTTTTACAACATGTTAGAGACCAAGACACTCAACGGCAACAAAATTAAAGTTTATTATTTTAACCAAAATGAAAAAAGAGAAACAATGCATAGTTTAGAACAATGGGAGAAATCTAAAAATGAGCAATCACAATCAAAAAGCAATGTTAATCAAAGAAATATTTTAATAAACTCCTGTGATAAATTCAAAGAAAAATGATTCTGATAATTGGGGAACATAATGATACATCTACGGACAAAGTTTGCTCATGGCTGAATTATTTTGACGATAATCAAAAGGTAGTTTCTGAGAAACTTATAGATATTTTAAAGTTGAAAGGATATAGCGTGGTTACAAAACTGACTCCTGCATCAGAATTTTATCCTGCCGAAGATTATCATCAGGATTATTATGAAAA
>JBBQWB010000193.1:0-2524 GCA_038210985.1 Bacteroidales bacterium | reverse complement strand
TCAAAATTTAATTCTTTTCTTTGTGTTTGCATAAGTTACTTGGTTTTATAATTTTAGTATCGATCCTCAAAATTATTAATACTCTTGTAACTTATGCTTTTTTAAGCATAAAATCTTTCAATTTACAAACATAGGGACTTTTAGACTTTAAAAGTCTAAAAGTAGAAGTATATACCATTCCTTTAAATAAAAAACTTCTTGTAATTCAATTGAAACAGGCGAGTTGTCCGGATTAGTTTCCATAATATCGGTCCTATATGCTCACCATTTTTGTACAATTGGATTGGTCCCTAAATCCTGTGAGCCAGAACCTCCTGTTACTTTTTGTGATGCAAATAAAATATTAGTTTCCTGATCCCAGAAAATGGAATAATCGTAAACCCCACTCTCTTCGATTAACTGTTTAAGTTTTGACCAAATTTCATTGTGTCGTTTTTCATACTCCTTCTCAAAGCCAGGCTTGAGAAACATTTTAAATGCTTTGCGTTCCATAATACCATCCTTTATTGTATTAGTGATTAATATTTCCATGTTTTTTGCAAAGTTCGATAAATTTCAACACCCGCTCTGGTGAAACATCAGCTTGAAGAATATGAGCTGGTGCAATTATATAACCGCCATTTTTTTCCTAAAATATTTATTTTTTACTACCTGATTTAACATTTTTATATTGGTGTTTTAAATAAATGGCAAACATACCTAAATACTTTTCAATTCGACACATTGAAGTGTAATCCGAAATTTGAGCAGATAAATGAGAAAAGAAAAACGTTAAAAACTGTAGGAGTCACAGAACCATTATATTGACAATCTCATTTTTGAGTATTTTGTTCTAAATACATTTGGTGTAATTCCTTTACGTTTGAGGAAGATCCGATTGAAATTTGAAATATTGTTAAAACCACAATCGTAACTAATTTCAGAAATAGATTTCGTTGTATTTACCAAAAGTCTCGAAGCATTTCCCAGTCGAATATCGTTAAGATACTCAATGTAATTTTTGCCTGTCCGTTTTTTCAAAAATCGACTAAATGATACTTCTGTCATACCAACATATGTAGCCACTTCTTCTAAGTGTATTTTTCTGTAGTAATTTTCACGAATAAAATCAATCACCTTCTGAACTCTTCTGCTTTCAGACGATTCATTCTGCGTGGTAAAAGTGCTGCTGCAAAGTGTTCTCGAACCTATATCAGTGGATAATTCGTAAAGGATGGTTAATAACTCTATTACTGAAAAAAATGAAGGTTGACTTTTACTTAGGGCTATTATTCTGTCTTTAACATTCGAAATTGCTGATTCTGAAAATACCATCCCTTTTTTTGCATTTTCAAACAACACACTTATTGAATGAAACTGTTTTTTTTTCATGAAGCTTTCAAGAAAAAAGTTTTTTTCAAAATGAATAGTTATTTCATGAATTTCATTTAATTTTGATTTGTGATTTTGCCATGCGTGCTCAAGGTCGCCATTTGCAATAAGACAAAGATCCATGTAACCAATCTCTTCAATTGAATCGCCAACAATCCGCTGTGCACCAGCAGCATTAATTACAAAATTTAGCTCAAATTCAGGATGAACATGTACCGGAAAGTTGAATTCGTTTTTTTGTCGACTAATTATTAAAAAACAATCTTCATCCTTTAATGGCGGTACATCTCTAAAAATACTCGATGTTTCCATAAAATCAAATAGAAAAAACTTGAAAATTAAATCATTAACATCATTATCTCAAATATATAAGTAGACTACTGTTAATCCGAACAAGAGCTTTTAAATCCGGTTCACAAATTTGATTTCAAAATATTGATTTTGATTATGACACCTTATTCATATTATTTAAACAAAGTCAAAATATCCACCTTATCAAAACCAGATATCCATTTAAAATTATAGATGTTGTGTTGGGAAAGTCAACTCGAAAATACTTTACGCCAAAAATACGATTTTAATTCGAACTAAAATCATATTTGTATATTTAATACTTTTTGGACTGTATTTTATGTGATAAAGCAGATTTATTATTTGGTTCTGTATGCCACTTTGCAGATTGCCAATTTTATTTTATCCCATGGAACCCCTTCTTAAACAAGAATATTAAATGTGTTTGGAGTCTGTCAAATACACAGTCTATTTAGTATTATATAAAGATAAATTAATATGAACATAATTGATATAGTCATACTATTTTTGCAGTATCAAAATTATAAATAGTTTCTCACAACTGTGTATATAAAAATTTCAATTTTGTTAGAATAAAAATTCAATAAAAATGGAGAATACAAGGGTAAAGAGACATAGTTATATATTGATGTCAAGTATTTCAATGATTGTAAATAATGTTTTTAAAAAAATTTTTATTCAAATCTTGGTAACTACTCAACACCTCCTAAAAGGTATCATAAATTAATTGTCACGGCAAGGAGTGCCGAGAAAGGATTTTGATTATTCTTCTTGGCAGTTTACGTGATGGAATGAATTCAACAATAAGTTTCTGCTACAGTATCAGCCTTGAACATTCCTA
>JBBQWB010000192.1:0-2530 GCA_038210985.1 Bacteroidales bacterium | reverse complement strand
AAATAATACCATTGGAGGAACCACTCCCCAAGAACGAAATCTAGTTTCGGGCAATACAGCTTATGGAATTCCAGTTTTTGGAAGTGGAGTTGAAGGAAATATCATAATTGGAAATTATATTGGAACCGATATTACTGGGACTTATGCAATTCCAAATACATACGGATTACTTTTCGACGACGGTTCGCATGGAAATATTTTGGGAGGTTCCACTCCTGCTCATCGCAATATCCTTTCGGGAAATTCGGGTTATGGAGTTTTTATTTATAATATGGGAACAAACTCAAATATTGTTCAAGGCAATTATATCGGAACCGATTATTCGGGAAACCTTGCAATTCCAAACGCTATTGGAATTGTTGTGGACGGAGCTGCTTTTAAACATACCATCGACAACAACATCATATCTGCCAATCTGCAAGAAGGAATTTACATCCACATAACTGGTTGCGACAGTATGTTAATTACACAAAATAAAATTGGGATAAATGCTGCCGGAAATGCGCTCGGAAACGGTCAGGACGGAATTCGAATATCCGAAGGACCAAAATACAGCATTATTGGTGGTAGCGAACAAAATGGAAACGAAATTGCTTTTAATAATGGTGCTGGAATAAGTATTCTTTCTGGAAATGACATTTCGCATCAAATTACGTTTAATTCAATTTACCAAAATTCAGGTTTAGGCATCGATATTTTTCCTTTTGGGGCAAATATAAACGACCTAAGTGATGTGGACAACGGACCAAACAACATGATGAATTTTCCGATTATTGACACCTTGTATAATTCAATGGAAGTTGGAAAAATAATTATTAAAGGTCGCTTAGACACTCAAAATCCAGAATTATGTACAATTCATCTTTATTTATCCAACATCGACCCAAGTGGCTATGGAGAAGGAAAACAATATCTTTCGACGGTTATTCCCGAGAATTTGGGATTATGGACTGACACCTTACAAGGAATTACGCTCAACGATTTTATTACTGCAACAGCCACAAATAAGCAAATGAGCACATCGGAATTTTCGATGAGTCGAAATTCGTTTACCGCCAAAATAAATTCAATATCTAGCAATAATCAATTAAGAGTTTTCCCAAACCCAAATTACGGTAATTTTGAAGTTATTTGCCCCAGTATGGGAATAATTTCCATCTATTCTTCGGCAGGTTCGTTGGTGTTTCAACAAAAAATCATAGAAACAAACTCTAAAATTTCCGTATCCCTTGAAAATGGAATTTACACGCTTGTTTTTGAAAATAAGAAAGGACAAACTTATAAGAAATTTGTGGTTACCCAAAAATAAACAGATGATTCAGAATTGTTTTTTTTTGCTTCACTCATATCATTCTCTCGTATTTGCAATCCGAGTTTACTTTTTAATCCAAACTCGCTAGTCGAATTGTTGATTTTATTAAGCATAATCGCATTTGCTCAAGTCGAGCTTGTCGTTCGGTTCATGCAGATTCGCCACGGCGAAGTCGATGCATCCTTCAACAAGTTCAGAATGACTGCTAAAATTAATTCGCTTTTTTAGTCTTCAATCCTTTAATTTGATCATTTAATAAATCCATTTTCTTTTCGATAAAAGATTCAAAATGAGTAAACTTTTCATTCACACTTCCTTCATTTTTCGAAACATGGTCGTTAATAGCAACTATGCTAGTTTCCACAAAACTACTCAAATCATCCAATTTCTTATTATTCTCTTCATGCTGAATTTTAAATGCTTCTTTTGTTGCAATATTTTCACGAATCATATTTTGATTTAAATCCTTCGACTGCCTGTCCGTTGCAACTTTAAATTCACTTATTTCTATTTTCAACATCTCATTTTCAGTTTCTACCTTCAAATTTATCTTTTCGTTGTTTTCAAAAATTCGTTTATTCACAAACTTAAATTTTCGTGAAATAAATAACCATAATAAAATCATAAAAAACACAAAACCTAAAAATCCAATCATTGCAATATTTTTTCGCATTATAAATGCATCGCTAATGTTTGAAGTTTGCGTTTTTAGTGCCACAATCGACTCATTAAGTTTAGCCTGATTGTCGGCACTTTTTTTAAGTTCAATAACCGATGTATTGAGAACCAAAACCAAACTATCTATTTTTGTATTTTGCATAGCTACTATGACCTTTAATTCATTCAAGGTCATCTTTAAAATTGCGTTTGTTTTTTGCAAAGCAACTAGATCCGAATTTTGAGATGGTTTAACCACAATTGGTTTACTATTTTGAGCTAATAAAATGCTATAGGTTAATACCAATACTAGAACTATTACAATTTTTTTCATGATTTCTTAATTTTTATTTTGTAAAGATACAATATATTTCAAGTCTTTTTATTAATTTTTGTAATTTAAAATTATAGGGGTTAGCATTACAGAATTATTAGATTCTTTAATTTGCTCGAAAAACTCTACATTGTTGTAGATTTTATCCCCAAAGAAGGTCCTGTTTTTTATATTACTCCAAGAATTTTTAAAAACATTAAGGTCATTTTCTGATGCTGGTTTAAGTA
>JBBQWB010000191.1:0-2537 GCA_038210985.1 Bacteroidales bacterium | reverse complement strand
TGCTATTGATTATAATGTAGGGAAGTTGACCGAGTATTTGAGAAAGACAAACCAACTTGATAATACCTTGATTATGTTCCTGAGTGATAACGGAGCTTGTGCCGAGCCTTATCAGGAATTCGGAGGAGGAAAACAATCGGATATTAATGACCCAGATAAGTCTGGTTCGGTTTCTTACGGGATTGGCTGGGCCAATCTCTCCAATACTCCTTTCCGACTGTATAAAAACAATGCGACAGAAGGGGGTATTGCTACTCCATTTATTGCTCATTGGCCAGTGAAAATTAAGTCTCAAAGGGGAAAAATAACGGATGTACCTGGGCATATATTGAACATCATGCCTACAATTTTAGAGGTGACAGGTGCTAACTATCCAAAGACGTTTAAAGGAAATACTATTCATGCGCTTGCAGCGAAAAGCTTATTGCCTGCTTTACTAAAAGGAAAACAAACAATTGAAGGATATCAGTTCTTTGAACATTCTTATAACTGTGCCGCCATCAAAGGCGACTGGAAAGCAATTTCCAGGATTGGTACCGACAAATGGGAATTATACAATTTAAAGACTGATAGGACTGAACTAAACGATGTTTCTGCACAATACCCTGATGTAGTAACTGATTTGGCAACACACTGGCACAATTGGTCGGTAAGGTGTAAGGTGGTGCCAAAAGGTCAAAGAACAAAAAACAGTTACGATTAAGTTAATCAATGTATTTTAATTTACTCTTTATTTATTAACAATTTAAAATAGAAAGTAATATTCTTCTCACTGATAGTAATGAACAAAGATTGTACTAAAATGGACAATATTTGTATTAAGTTGGTCGAAAAATATCGAATTTTGCATACTAAGTAATGATAAGTAATTAAAGATAGAGTTTGAATCCGAAGGATTCACTTGTTTATAGAATAAATTAGGATATGAGAATACTACCCCCATCGGGTCGAATGTATAAAATATGAATTGCTATAAACATATTATCCCTCTGGAATAAAAATGAAAAAACATATACATTTTTAGAAATCTATCAATAATAATTTTTAATTACTTAAACGTTCAACTATTAAATGATGCAAATTATGAATTTCAAAAAGTGTTTGATGTTATTAATTTTACTTTTTCAATTTATCCTATCACCAGCTAAAAACAAGCTTGCTGAAAAAGACATAAACAGTGTATTAAATATATCGATGCAACATGCTTTAAATATGTATCAAAGCATGAAAAACCAAACTAGTAAATTACCCCGGACAGTTAACAAAGAAGGGAAACTCGTATACTCCGATGATAAATGGTGGACAAGCGGATTCTTCCCTGGCACGCTTTGGTATTTGTATGAATTTTCGAAAACCGATGATTTGAAAAAGGCTGCACAGGCGATGACCCACAGAGTGGAAAGGCAGCAATATACGACAAGTAATCATGATGTGGGTTTTATGATTTATTGCAGTTATGGTAACGGTTATCGGTTGACAAAAGAAAAGTCGTACGAAAAGGTAATTATAAATGCTGCAAGATCCCTTTCCACACGTTTCAATCCTGTTACGGGCACCATTAAATCATGGGATAAACGAACTTGGCAATACCCTGTCATTATTGACAATATGATGAATCTCGAATTACTGACGCAGGCCACAAAAATATCGGGTGATAGCAGTTTCTATAAAATTGCGGTTTCGCATGCAGATACGACGTTGAAATATCATTTCAGACCTGATGGTAGCTCGTATCACGTGGTTAATTATGACAACATCAAGGGTGGAGTTATCGAACGTGTTACCTTTCAGGGATATGCCAACGAATCATCGTGGGCACGCGGACAAGCATGGGGTTTGTATGGTTATACAATGATGTATCGTGAAACGAAAAAACCGGCATATTTAAAACAAGCTATGAAAATAGCCAATTTTATTATGTGTCATAAAAATTTACCGGCCGATAAAATTCCTTACTGGGATTTCGATGCGCCGAACATCCCAAACGAACTAAGAGATGCTTCAGCAGGTGCAATCATGGCTTCGGCTTTTGTTGAACTTGCCGATTATGTTGATTCAACCACCGGTCAAGAATATTTGAATATAGCCAAACAACAGATTAAAACACTATCAACACCAAACTATCTGGCAAATCAGGGCGAAAATGCAAACTTTATTCTCAAACACAGCGTGGGTTTTATGACAAAAAACAGCGAAGTAGATGCTCCGCTTACTTATGCCGATTATTATTTCGTGGAAGCATTACTCAGATACAGAAATAAATTAACAAAATAAACAAATAAAAATGACCAAAAGAATCCGATTTATTTTATTCTGCTTATTGACAGGTACAGTCACCTTCACTGTTTACGCAGATAATCCGTTGATACCAAACATTGGTATGTGTGATTCACATATTCGAATTTTTAATGGAAAAGCATTTCTTTATTCAGGACACGATGCTGACCCAAAAGCAAAAACATACTTTATGCCCGATTGGCGTATTTTTTCTTCCGATGATTTGGTAAATTGGAAACTCGAACGAACGGTTTATCCCG
>JBBQWB010000190.1:0-2746 GCA_038210985.1 Bacteroidales bacterium | reverse complement strand
ATCGAAACACCCCCAAACATAAGGAGACGGTATTTCACTGCTACCAACAAGCATTCGTTTTGCTTTCCCAGATTTAATTCGTTCAAACCCTTCAATAATTGATTCGTTACCTGTAGAGCAAGCAGAAGAATTTGCAGAGATTTTATTTCCTAACGCTAACATCCCGGCTACATTTGCACTTGGTGCACTAAACATGGTGAATTCTGCAATATGACTTCTTAGTTTTCTAACATTTCCGTTTTGAATAGATGGGATTATTTTTTGATGAAATAAATCTGCACTTCCAACTCCACTACCAATTATAACACCGGTATCGTAATCTACTTCTGAACTATCGTATGATGGAATAGAAAAACCTGCATCAAGCCAAGCTTCTTTAGCCGCAATAACACTATATTTTACATTATATCCTGCATCTGAGTATTGATGGTTTTCCAAAAACAGCTCTGTTTCTTGATCAAAAACTTCAGGCATAGCTCCAATTTGGCAACTAAAATCCAACTGTTCTATTTCCTTGATTTTTCGTATGGCATTTGTCCCGTTTTTTAATGTTTCTAAAAATTGGGATATTCCAAAGCCATTAGGCGAAACAATTCCTAAACCTGTAATTACTACTCTCTTTTTTTCCATTTTAAATTACTTTAAGTGTACCACTAAATTGGGCATAAATCACTTCGTTTTCATCAACTAAAATAGCATTTGATCGAAATAAGTTGTTTCTAAAAAATACACTTTCTCCTTTTACAAAATATGATTTGTCAAATTTTGGGGTGTTGATAAATTCTACTTTAATATCAGTTAAAAAACATTTTTTTGATTGGGAGATAAATGAATCTAATCCGACGATAAAATAAACATGTGAAACTAAGGCACTTTGCCCTATTGCTTCAGTTATTATAACTCCTGGTACAACTGGATTATTAATAAAATGAGAACTATAAAAAAAAGAATCAGATGAAAATAAAACTTCTGTTATTATATTTTTATCGTCAACCGATATTATTTTCTTTATAAATTTAAACGAATCACCATAAGGTAAATTCTCAACTATATTATCCATTATTTTATATTAGATATTATAAAACTAATTAAAACACGTTCAACAATTGTTCTCCTCCATCAACTCTAATAATATCGCCAGTTATCCATGATGCTTCATCTAAGCATAACAAATAAGTAGCTTTAGCAACATCACTTGGTTGAGTTAAGCGCCCTGATGGGTTTCGTTGCTTTGCCTTATTAATAAATGATTCGTAATCTGGGAATTTGGATAATGATTTTGTGTCTGTTATCCCAGCATTTATTAAGTTTACGGTTATATTCATTGGGGCTAATTTAACTGCTAGGTACTTGCATGCAGTTTCAAGTGAAGCCTTAGCGCAAGCTACTGCCGCATAATTTGGCAAAACAGTAGATGAACCTTCACTTGTGAATCCAATTATACGAGATGATTCTTTTAATATTTTTTGGTTCACTAACATTTGCGACCATTCAATGAAATTCAAACTCATCGTATTCATTGTGTGAGTAAAATCGCCGTGATTAAGTTGAGTTTTTTGTTCATCTATAATTTCATTTAAATTGCCATCCGAAATCGAATGAATAAAAACTTTTACAACTTCGGTTTTTGAAATAGTACTATTGATTTTTGAGATGATTTTTTCAAAATTAGATTCATCACAAGCATTTATATTTATCGAATCTACTTTTCCTCCATGTAAACGAACTTCATCAAACATTTCTTGAATTTTATCCATCGAAGACCTTGTGTCGCGATGAACAATAAAAACATTCATGCCCTTCGATGCTAGATATTTCGCATTTGCATAGCCAAATCCACTAGATCCTCCAAAAATAATTGCCCAAGATTTTTCTAAACTTTGCATATTTCTGTTTTTTTTATGCAAATCTACGAAAAAAAAAAATTACTTTTGTATGAAATTCAAGTTATTATGTTACCACTATTTCACACACTATACTTTGAAACCACAAGAAATTGCAACCTAAATTGTCAATTTTGCTCAACCGGTTCAAATACAAAAAAAAAACATATCGACATTTCTAAAGAGCAAATAGTAGAAAGAGTTTTTAAGCCTGCATGGGATTTAGGTACTAATCAAATCGAATTTTCGGGTGGGGAATTTTTAACTCGACCAGATGCTTTTGAACTACTTGAGATTGCAAATAATATCGGATTTAAAATATCAATAGTATCTAATGGGACAACATTAACTGAAAATGTTCTTACAAAACTCAAAAATCTACTTGGAGACAACGTTCTTATCTCACTTGGTGTAAATGAGTTTTCAGAATGTAACAACGAAACCAGAGACTATGATTCAAATAAAATACTGGATTTAATTAAACGCATTGAGTCATACGGAATTACAATTAATATGTGTGTAACTGTTGGAAAGTTCAATTCCAAAACATTTAAAGACACAATTAAAACTATTGACAATTTAAAATTACCTTATAATCGAATTCCTTTAGTCCCTCGTAGTAACGATTGTCGGGATATAATGTTTGATAAAAAGACAATGAAGGAGGATATTAATCCTGTTTTACGAAAATATTTCAGAGGTTATGTTAGCTATGTTCCATTTTTCTTGCCACCCGATGTTTACGAATCTGCATCAAATCAAAATTTACTAAAATGTACTGTGCCAACTAATCCTTCTATTGGTTGTTGGGTTGGGTCTTTTTATGGAATAAATCCAGAAGGTGAAGTAGCTCCTTGTCCTCT
>JBBQWB010000189.1:0-2778 GCA_038210985.1 Bacteroidales bacterium | reverse complement strand
GGACTTTGAAGGTTCACAAATAGAGGGCATAGCTCGTTTCTACAAAGGGTTTGGTGCTGTAAATCAGCCTTATTATGTATTAAAAAAATTCCGCCCCAGTTTTTTGGTGGGAAAAATCTGAATTTTATAATGTACAAAGTTTTGTTTCTTTCAGCTTGGTATCCAAATCGGAACGACAATATGCTCGGACTTTTTGTACGTAAACATGCCGAAGCCGTTGGTCTGTTTGCTGATGTTGCTTGTTTGTATGTGGTATCTGATAAAAACATCGATAAAATAGAACTTACTCAAATCACAGTTGGTAACCGTTTAGAAATTATCGTCTATTATCCGACTTTATATGGACAGAAATTTCGTTCTATCAAGCTAATAATTAAATATTTACAGGCTTACATCCAAGGCTTTAAAGCTTTGCACAAAAAATGGGGGAAGCCAGATCTACTCCAAGTCAGTGTATTTACCCGCACTGCTTTTATTGCATTAATATACAAAATACTATATAGGAAACCCTATTTCGTCATTGAGCATTGGACTCGTTATCTCCGTGATGGTGCTTTAAGAAATATTTTTCACACATTTATCAGCCGATTGACAGCCCGTTATGCTTCGGCTGTGATGCCAGTCACTTATCAATTGAAAAAATGTATGTTGGATCACAAAATGTATAATAGAAATTACATCGTGATCAATAATGTGGTGGAAGACATCTTTTTCAGACCTATAGAAACGAAATTCAATGATAAAAAGATAATTCTGAATGTAACTTGTTTCGACGACAGACAAAAGAATTTAACCGGCTTACTGCGTATTATCAAGAGTTTGAAAGACAAAAGAGATGATTTTTTGTTCTATTTGATTGGAGATGGAAACGATTTTGAAACCGTAAAAAAATATGCTAAAAAATTAGGATTAACCGACTCCGAACTGAAATTTACTGGCGTGTTGGAAGGCGAGGAATTGGTAGATTTATACTACAAAAGTTCTTTTTCCGTTTTATTTTCTAATTACGAGAATATCCCAGTGGTGATTTCAGAAAGTTTAGTTTGTGGCAAACCATTTATATCAACCAATGTAGGTGGTATTGGCGAACATATTGACGATTATAATGGGATATTAGTACATCCTGAAAACGAGGATGAAATGTACGAGGCAATTACTTATATGTTAGATCATTTGAATAACTACAACCAAGAAGAAATTGCCAAAAACGCACTGCACAAATACGACTATCGATCGGTTGGCTGCAGTATAATGGATATTTATAAATCATCTTTAAAACAATGAAATTCAAAAAGATAGTAAACGCCTCGCTAAAAACAATCAAGACTTTATTAATACATCCTGCTTCTATTTTTCTTGTGATAGGCGATCAAACACCTTATAGAAAATACTTGAAGAAAAAGTACGATGTGGAACATCTTAAAACAGTTGATATCAATACTTTTCTGACAGAACGGAAAGGTGAGATTGAAAGCTATACGTTTTTAGATGGTTCATCCTTAATAACTGATTTAGTATTGCTCCGCTCAATAGCTCACTCACTACCTAACTGCGAATATCTCGAAATTGGTACTTGGCGTGGCGAAAGCATTATCAATGTCGCCAAAGAGGCCAAGCATTGTACTTCTATCAATTTATCACCCGAAGATATTGTTAAGTTTGGCTTTGAAAAAGAATATGCAGATTTACATAGCTGTTTGATAAAAAATGCAACCAACATTACCCAAGTTTACGCCAATTCACTAAGCTTTGACTTTCAATCGCTTAACAAGAAATTCGATTTGATTTTCGTAGATGGCGATCACAGTTACGAAACTGTAAAATCGGATAGTGCGAAGGTTTTTGAACTCCTCAGAAACGACGATTCGATGATAGTATGGCACGATTACGGTTTCAATCCCGAAACTCCACGTCATTCGGTTATTGCAGGAATACTTGACGGAATGCCCGCTGAAACTCATGCCAATATTTATCACGTATCGAACACAATATGTGCCATTTACACAAAAAAACAAGTTGTAGCTGCTTATCAAAGTAAGTATATAAAACCTGACAAAGTATTCAATGTAAGCATTGAGAATATCCCTTTTGACTGATGGAATCTGACATGCATAACAAGTATAAAAAATTCATTTCTCTTTTCAAAAACAATGGAAAAGTAGTTGAAAACTACTTCTTTATGACTGCACTACAACTAATAAGTTCAGCCTTTGGAATTTTAATTTATCCGTATCTGATAAGGGTGATGGGCGGTGAGAGTTATGGACTTTATGTGTACGCATTAGCCATAACTTCGTACTTTATCGGACTAATTTCGTTCGGATTTAATTTTCCTGGTGTCAAAGCCATTTCCCAAAACAAAACTGATATAATCGTTAAAAGCGAAATAGTCTCGTCTATTCTTACTTCAAAATTCTATATTGGAATTTTGAGCTTTTTACTTTTTGTAATCCTGCTTTTTTCAATTCCTTTTTTAAGGGAAAACAAATTGATTCTTATAATTACTTTTACACAAATCATTGCTGAAATCATTTATCCTTCGTGGTATTTTCAAGGAGTTCAGAAAATGAAAATTGTAACTTATGTACAGCTGAGTTTCAGAATACTATCGGTTCCTTTCATTTTTATTTTTGTACAAAGCCCAGCTGACGTTTGGGTTTATGCGCTGATTGCAAGTTCTACGGTCGTTGTTTATGCTTTATTCTTATATATATATATGATTTTCAAAGAAAATCTAGTAAATAAGTTAAAGCAATAAACCAAGAATATAGCTTATTT
>JBBQWB010000188.1:0-2815 GCA_038210985.1 Bacteroidales bacterium | reverse complement strand
GCCAAAATCAATTTTCATACTTTCACCTCGAATATTCTTTATAATAAGTATATTCGTGATAAATTCGAAAACTCCTTTTTGAAATTTATGGAAATTAATAAATATTTATTTGGTAAATTTTGTTAGGCGGACTATGAGTTTGAATGTATTATCACACTGTGGAAAATTTGAACAGCCTAGAAATTTAGAGCCATTTATATTGTTTTCTCTTAAAATCAAATGACCCTTTTCACATCTTGGACAATTTGGATTTGTGATTATATTTTCTTCATCAGTGTAAAATTCAAATGCTATTTCCTGTTTCTTTATAAGCTCATCAGCAAATACGGACATTATTTTTTGAGGCGTTATTAGATAAACAGAATTCTTTGTTCTTGTAATCGCCACATAGAAAAGTCGTCTTTCTTCTTCATAACTGAATGTATCTTCGTTAGTCAAAAGAAGCTTTAGTATTGGATCATCAGATATCTTGTTCGGAAAACCCATTAGTTGATTTTTCATATTCAAAATAATCACATGCTCAGCCTCAACACCTTTAGAGCTGTGTGCGGTTAAAAATGTAATGTATAATTTAGGATAATCAATATGTTTAAGCCTAATACTATTACGTTCTTTAATAATTTCAAACTTTGCTTGCGATTCGTTGGGAGCGCTATCAGCGTTTTTGCTCGAATCAAACACGCTTATATCGTAATTCGTTCTGCCAATTAATAATATTTCTATGTCTTCATTATTTGATGATTGAACAATCGATTCAATAGCGCGTTCAAATGCTTGTTCGAAATCAGTGTCATAACCAAATATTCTGACAGGTTTATGGTAACTTTTATCTGATTTTAAGTCTTTCTTAATTTGCTTTGGATTTTCCGTAACAAACTTACTTGCAATGTTAATTAACTCCTGAGAATTTCTATATGTCTTCTGAATTTTTAATAGTTCGGTATAACCAAAGTATTTAGAAAAATTGACAAACAAATCGATGTCACTACCTGTAAATCTATAAATGGATTGCCAGTCGTCACCAACACACATAATCTTTGCACCACTTTGATCTCTAATCGCTTTGAGCAATTTATATCTACTATGTGACATATCTTGGAATTCATCAATTATAATATATTTATAATGAAGCTTTAGTAGGCCTTCAGCAACATACTCGCTTGCATTATTTATCATATCATTAAAATCTATCTGATCTTTTTTACTTAATTCCTTTTGATAATGTTTATAAAGCGGTTTTGCAATAGATAAAAACAACTTTGTTCGATCTTTGAAAAAGTTGTTTTCAATTTGTTCTGCTTCCCTTGCCATTTTATCAAATTCATTGTCAGAAAAACCTCTAGATTTAAATAAATTAATAAAAGTAGTTGCTAACTTAACAAATTCCTTAAAGTTCTCATTATTATTATCGATAAATAGCTTTCTATATACTTCATTATAATCAACGGGTGAAAATAAAACGCCACATGCTTTAAGCTTCTTCTCAAATAAATTCAGGAAGTGCCCATCTGAAAAATTGTATGAATAAGTTTCGATTAACTGAGTTTTATTTAATTTGTGTTGTTCTCTTTTCCATTTTATTCCATCTAAATACTTTTCTTCTTCAATTTTGCTTAGCCATGGTACTTTATTGTCTTTAGAAATTCCGAAATGTTCTAAATACAAGTCATAATCAATTAGATAAAAATCCGGACTATATTTCTTCCTGAATTTATCTGGTTGTTCAAAAGGATAGATTTTTTCATACTCATAATTAATGCCCTTTAAATACAGATAATTTGCAATCACAACTTCTTCATAGCTCTTTACTTTTTCACCTTGCATTGTAGTTTTTTCAGATTTTAGCTTTTCAATTTTGGATCTAATTGTTTCTAAATCAACATTCTTATAATAATCGTACGCTTCACCCAAATTATCTATCTCATCTAACGATATTGGAATGCTCAAATAATAACTAAAGAATTGCATCAAATCGCTTACAATTGTTTTATTGGTTAGTACTTCTTCGATAAAATAATCAGTGATTATTTTATCTGATTCAGAATTAATCTCTGGTCTATGCCCCTTAGATGTTGAAATAATTTCTAAACCTAATTTATGAAACGTCTTTGCCTCAACATTAATTTCCATTCTGTCCGTAATACGATCTTGCATCTCATTAGCAGCTTTTTTCGTGAAAGATAATAAAAGTATTTCATCCGAAGATATACCTTTTTTATCCACTAAGTATTTTACTTTAGCTGAAATTGTTAAAGTTTTTCCACTTCCTGCACCTGCAATTACTAAATTATTATCTTCATCAACTATTACAGCAAGGCGCTGTTCATTATCCAATGACTTACCATCAATATCATTAAAAAATTCTTTATTCAGAATTAATTCGGATTCCACATATTTCTTATTCCATTCTTTTTTGTATGTATTCAGATTGTCATAATAATCAACAAATAATTCCTTTTGAGGAATATCAGATTCTTTAAACCTAATTGAAGTGATTTTCTCTCTTGTTTTTTTATAATTATGGTCTATTTCATTTTTAAGACTTTCAGCAATATAACTATTTTGAACATTTTCTAATTTGACTAAAAATTCATTTATCATATTTATTGTGTTTTTATACACATCGCTTTTGTAATATTTTGCCATTTTATATTTTGTAACTAATACAAAAATACTAATGCAAACTCCCAAAATGATTAATGCTATTATAATTAAATTCCATTGCATAATATGTATTCCTCCAACGTTTGAATTATCAAAGTATTCCGCACTAAACTGATCTGTATTTGGCAATAGTTTTTTGACGAAAATGGCA
>JBBQWB010000187.1:0-2886 GCA_038210985.1 Bacteroidales bacterium | reverse complement strand
GTATGCAGTTATTGGAAATGAACTTATTGCCGAAGCCTGTTTAGACAGAATTGTTCATAAATCAATACGTTTTCAATTAACAGGAGAGAGTTTAAGAAAAAAGTATTAATTTTACATCTGCCAATACAATTTTTGAACACTGAGTGAACGGATATCACCGGAAAACGTGAACGGGTATGATCCGGAATATGCACACTGCCACCTTAAAACCATGTTGTTGAATTGAAAAATCCACATCAATACCACAAAATCTTCTGCACTCGCTGATAATACGATAAATATCCGAACCCTATTTTTCAACTGATTCGGCTTCTTTAAACATAATATTTATCAGTGTATTCCGTGGTTTTGGTGAGTAATTATCTGACAACAAACGTTCAATTGTGAGTCCACCAAAAAGTGTACCTGAGTTGAAAAACTCTATTCTGTCATCGAAAATTTTCACTATCGAATCTCCACTATCACTATCAGCACGTGCATCGCCCCGAGCTTCAGAACCATAAAGTATTATTTTGGGCTCTATAACGTTTTGTGTGGGTAAAATATTTTCTAATATTTACTCCGTAGGAGTTTTCAATGCATATGGCACAGATGACTCCTCTGGAGTCTAATTTGAACAAAACAAATCAAATCAGTGAATAAGGAAAAATTGATTACCCACCTTGTTCGTTATAGAGCCTTATTTTGACATCTGGAGCTTGATTATGAATAATTTAACTTAAAACGGCGTGTGATATCAAAGCGTCTCATACGTTAATTGTCTGTACTGTTAACTACGTGCGTCAAAGATAATATATATCTTGCATTTAACCAAGATTTAATCTTCCCTCCTCGTTTGTAACGAGGAGTTACTGGTTAAACCGAAGAAATAAACTGCCGACAGGCAGGCAGGTTTTAGTTTATGGAACAAGATGACTCCAAGCCTCTAATGTGGATGTGAAGAAAGAACACAAATTACGCAAATCTGGCCACTCGGCTATGCCACTTGGTTTACCAAGAAAAAACCTGCCCACAGGAGGGATTCGATGAGAAAAAGAAAATAAAAATTATTACTTTTGTCACGTAATTTCTTCCCTTAAAAAGTTGTACACTTTCGTCCAGAATGGTTGTACACTTTCATCAGAATACTCACTAATCCAAAATACTCATATAGTTTTGGCATACTCAAACAATTTAATATGCAGGCAAAGGTGGAAATATTTTCTGATAAATAACTGCCTATTTTTTTTTCTAAAAATCATGAATACCAAATGTCACAAGTTCTAAACTTGCGCCAGAATGCGAAGAAAAAACCTGCCTACCGCAGACAGGCGCAAAATGGAGTATTCCGACATGCCGACTTGCTGGCATAAGAAATAAAAAACAATACAGTGTTTATCCGTACATTCCGTTTATTCAGTGTGATAACTTACATTAAAATCTGATTTGTGGAATACCGTCAAGTCGGCATGTAGGAATACTCTACTAGTGGTTTTGGCATTGGTTGAGTTCTAGTTTATGGCAGAACTTACAAACTTGCACTTACGTGGTAGATTTTTATTTGAAACCAGCAATGAAGTTTCTAATACTTATGGTGTTTTGGTTCAAAAAACTTATCACCCATTCCTTTGCTTTAAAATGCTGACTTATATAATCTTTCATAAATGATTCTAAACTCAAAACAGTTGATTGCAGATTCTCTGAGAGTTGAATATACAAATTCTCGGGAATTTCTGAACTAAAAGAGTATTCACTTTTTACTACTGCAACTGCATTGGCATAAAACATTGATTTCAACAATGAGCCTTCTATCGGTGCTGACCAAAGCGAAGGAACAATTGTAATTCTAGATTTTAATATTAACTCTCTTAATCCAGTTTCCCAACTGCATGGCACAAAAAGCAAATTCACATTATCAAGTTTTGCATTACATAATTTCTCAACAACGGCTTTAGGATATGGAATAACAAATGTATAATCAGGCATTAATTGAGCTAAATTGACAAAATAATTAATACCCTTTGCATGGTTCAAGGTGTTGTGATAAAGAAAATCATATTCAAAGTAATCAGGTGTAACTACATTTTCATCTACTGAAATTTCACCCGTATTCATTCCAATTTGCTCAACTTGAGCATTTTTTCCATACTTAGTTAAAAGCAATTTTGTTTGATTGGTATTCTGAGTTAAAAATGTTATTTTATTTATATTTTCTATTATTGAATTATTCAACAGCTTATAATCGTCGAACGACACATTGTTAGGTGAACTTTTACAATTATGTGCATTGGATTCATGTATATCTTTTAGGCAATAAAAACAGGGCACATAACTATTGTCTAAATGATTATAGGACTTTATACAAAAGAAAAAATTATCAAGTACATAGAAATATATTTTATCGTTTCTACTGATTAAGTTTATAGTAGTTTTAACGCCTAGTGATTGAGGATGAAAAATAATCACGCTAGCATTTTCAATTTGATTTGTTCTCACAAATTTTCGATATATTAAATAGTAAAGTTCTTTTAAAAACTCAAAAAAAATAGTGCCTTTTAAAAACTTAACAATTTTATTTTCTGGCGTTTTGATAAATATTATGTTTACATTTTTATCGATTTTCTGGAATTCAGTTATAAAAAAATTCAGAAATCGCCCTGCTCCCTTTTTCGCTGGTTCAATACCACTTACAATATATGTTTTCATTAGAGAAAATTTCAATATTACTTCACTGAGTACATGATAAAAAAATGTAAGTGCAAGTATATCATTTGTTTTCAAGCACTTATAATGGGAATTTACCCCAAACCACACTTACTTTTTTGTCTTGAAACAAAAAAGCAAGCAAAAAAATTCAAGACTATGCCCATTTCACTCGAAAAACTTACGCTCGAAAGGCTGAAATTG
>JBBQWB010000186.1:0-2923 GCA_038210985.1 Bacteroidales bacterium | reverse complement strand
CAAATATCACAACAAATATTAGTGATACATTATTTTTGGTTAGTGCTGGAGACTATGGTATTACTGTTACAGATGCAAATGGGTGTATGGATTTTAAAGAAATTGATATTCCACAAAACACAGAACTTTTTATTACCCTTACAAAAACCGACGTATGGTGTGCGGGCGATCCTTCGGGTGAAATTGTAGGTTTGGTTTGGGGTGGGACTCCTGGATATATCTATACATGGTTGCCATATGGCAGCGATGGACCAGTTTCATCAAACCTTTATGCTGGAACATATACGTTAATTATTACAGATTTTCTGGGTTGTAAAAAGCAAGATAGCATTACATTAATTGAATTACATCCAAAAGCACCTGTTGATGTTTTAATTTCACCAACCGAAGGTTGTCAGCCGCTTACAGTAAATTTTACTGAAATTAATCCTGCAAATCAAAATACATTCTTCTGGGACTTTGGTGATGGTGGACTTTCAACCGAACAAAGCCCTACCTATACATTTGAAAATGCAGGCAGTCCAAATGTTTCAATAACTATTACAACTCCCGATAATTGCGACAGTACTCGTAATTTTGTGAACATAATTACAGTTTATCCTTTGCCTATTGCTGGTTTTTATGCTACACCAGATGTGCTTAAGAAAAGCGATGATGCAACATGGACCGTTTTATTTGACGAAAATTGTCAAGATGCCGTAGCTTGGGATTGGGATTTTGCAGATCCATCTTCAGGTGGCAATAATATTTCTAATCTTCCAACTGTTCCGCATTCGTTTACCGAAGAAAGCTCATACAACGTTCGCCTAATTGCCACTACCGAACACGGTTGCGTGGACACAACGTATCATGTTGTTTGGATTATCGACGACATTCTAGGATTCCCTGGCGTATTTACTCCAAACGGTGACGGAACAAACGACAATTTTGTGATTAAAAATTTGGAAAAATATCCAGATAGTCAATTACAAATTTTCAACCGTTGGGGAAATGTTGTTTACCAAGCAACTGGATACCGAAACGATTGGGACGGCAGAAATATACCAGATGGAACATACTATTTTATTCTGAAATATGAATTTAAAGGCGAACACCTTGAATATACTAAAACGTTTATGATTATTCGATAGTTAGTGTCCGTCTATAAAGTCCGATATTAGCTTTCTTTAATCAAATTATTCCATGGGATAATTTGGTTTTAGAAAGGTTTATGCCGAGAGAGTTTCTGTTAGAGTGCAAAAGAGATTAATCGAATTTAACTCTTATATTTAACAATATTACAAATTTCACAAATCAAAGACATTTGTATCTTTAACGATTATTAATTACCAGCCTATGGTTCCTGACTTTGACACATTTTACAACAATCTTAAGACGAGACGCATACGGCTATGCGACTCCATTTTTGGGTAACTTAGGGCACAATTTCATTAAATATTCACGAAAGTTTTGTTTCTATAAGATTTGATTTTGTCATAAAATTTGCAAACATCAAGGCAAATTTTTCGCCAAAATCTTTTTTTTTAATTTTACATAATAACCCCCGCATTTCATGCGGGGGTTATTAATGTTCGACACTTACGGCGTCGTAATTTTTAATATCAAATAGATAATCAGCCAGCCGGCTGATACCTTATGAAAAACTGGTGAAAATAAATTTGCTAATTACAAAAATTCTAAACTCGTGCGGTGGCAAGGGCAATCCGCCGTGGCGGAGCGGCTAGACGGTGGCGTGAATGATAAAACAATTAGAAATTTGGAAAAGGCACTTGCGTCTCAAACAAAAACTCAATATGGGCTATTGCGTAAAAGTTTTTGGTTTGACTACTTTTTCTGAATTTCTTTTGTTTTAGCAGAGCGGGTAGAAGCATTAGTTTTGTCTAGCTTTTTTTTGGATACTTTTTTTGACCCAGAATCAGCGATTATCATCGCTGAAACGATTAAATGGTTGCTTAAATTTGTCAAAACAAATTTAAGCAACCACTAAATCGGGATTAAATCAAACTAAATCAAGCAGTTTTATTTTTTAATTTCCCTACTTGATTAATTTTGATTAAACAAGAAAAAAGTATCAGAAAATAGGTAATCCACATTTCAATTAAGGTGACGCATTGTCGAAGTCTGTATTTAACGATTATTAATACCCAGCCTATGGCTCTTAAACCTCTGCACAGCGAACTATTCGCCGCGGCAACACTGTGTTACAATTCCACTTGCTTATTGAGCCTAGCAGTTTAATTTATTCCCATTTTGTATATGGATTAGTAGCTAAATTTGAATTATGATATCGCCAATCGGCACTAACATCTTCCGTTGCCCAAGTTGGTATTTCAAATTCTTCATCCACACTTTGAAGTTCTATTTCGGCAATTATAAGTCCTTTATTTAACCCACCAAAAACATCTATTTCCCATTTTTTTCTTTTAAACATCACAATATAACGATGTTTTTCGATGGTTTGATTTGAAAATTTAGCAATTAATTGTTTTGCATCTTTAACTGGTATAGTATATTCAAATTCGTCTCGAACAATGCCATTTGCTTTTCCTTTAATCGTTATAAATGCTTCTTTATCCTGAATTCGGATACGAATAACTTTATCTTCATCTTTATGAATATAGGCTTGAACAATATTCAGTTTCTTTTTAAATGGAATATTTTTCCATATATTCTTATCAACAAGGAATTTGCGTTCTATTTCTTTTGCCATGATTATAAATTTTATACGTTTAGTAAAATTATATAAAAATAGAATAGTAAACACAATAAAAAAACTCCTATTTAGTCCTTGCAAGAAAACTCAGTGTTTGATAAGAAAACGTCAAATTCGAGGCTTTCGCAGCAACGAATTTAGCGAGTTCCGAATTAGATTTTGTACGTTTTCATTTGCTTTCACCCTTGAGAGCTGGGGCAAAAAAAAAAT
>JBBQWB010000185.1:0-2993 GCA_038210985.1 Bacteroidales bacterium | reverse complement strand
CAATACGTTGAACACCCGAAGGACAAACGATATTTTTAAAATTGACGGTTTAACCGGAAAACTAAACGGCTCTCGTGTTCCATACCTGAATGGTGGTCTGTTTGATACCGATAAGCCCGAAAAGGTTTTAACAATTGATTTCCCTGAAAAATACTTTGCTGAACTGCTCGAATTCTTTGAACAGTACAATTTTACCATTGACGAAAACAGCCCCGATGACCATGAAGTTGGCATTGACCCCGAAATGTTGGGACACATTTTTGAAAACCTACTGGAAGAAAACCGGGAAAAGGGTGCATTTTACACGCCCAAAGAAGTGGTTCAATACATGTGCAAGGAAAGTTTGATTCAATACCTGAATAATTCGTTCGATATAAAAGTGAATGTTGAATCTTTTATTCGCAACCATATTGTATCAGAAAGATTGGCACAAAAAGACAATGCCGTTTTACTGAACGAGCTTTTGGATAGTATTAAAGTTTGCGACCCAGCTATTGGTTCGGGGGCTTTCCCAATCGGAATACTACAGGAAATTTTTGAAGCCAAAAAGTTTATTTATCCCTACCTGAAAACCAACAAGGAATTTAATCCGGCACAGGTAAAAAAAGATATTATTCAGAAATCAATTTATGGGGTTGACCTTGAAAAAGGAGCAGTTGATATTGCACAACTCCGCTTTTGGCTGGCTTTGGTGGTTGATGAAGAAAACCCGCACCCGTTACCCAATCTCGATTATAAAATAATGCAGGGCAACAGTTTGCTCGAAAGTTTTGAAGGCATCGACCTTAGCAAAGCGGCACTGTTTGAAGAACCAAAAGTTCGAATTATTGAACCCGATTTATTCCGTGAACCCGAATCGGTGTATGGTTTTTCGGAGAAAAACAGGTCGGATATTAAGGAACTTATTTCAACATACTTCAAAGTCGAAGACAAAGACGAAAAAGCCGAAATACGCAAGCAAATTGATAAAATTGTTACCGACCACATTGATAAATCATTGGAAGGTTTTGAAAATCAACTGTTGATTGAAATTGCAGGACTACAGATATCCTTAAATCGCAATAAAGAATTTCTTCGTAAAACCGATAAAACTGAAAAAGAAATCGAAAAACGGCAAAAGCAATTAACACAAAAGGGCGAAGCGCGTAAAAAATTACTCAATTTTGAACATACCGACGAACGCCCTTACTTCCTTTGGCATCTGTATTTTATGGATGTATTTGAAAAAGGTGGTTTCGATGTAATTATTGGAAATCCGCCATACATTCAACTGCAAAAAATGGGGAAAGATTCCGACATACTTCAAGAAGCCAATTTTAAAACCTACAGAAAAACTGGAGACATTTATACTTTGTTTTATGAAAAGGGATTAAATCTTTTAAAGCCCAAAGGCACACTAACCTATATTACTTCAAACACATGGATGCGTACCAATTTTGGCGAGGGTTTGCGTGAATTTTTCATCACTGATTCAAATCCGGAAATCCTTTTAAATTTTGAGGATACACGAATTTTCCCAACGGCTACTGTAGAAGTAAATATCATGGTTACCAAAAGAGAAAGTTGGAACAATAATTTAGCTGCTGTTGCAATAAAAGGCGATTATTTACCAGGAACTTCAATCATTGATTATTTGACAAATAAGCAGATTGTACTTTACGATTTGGACAAGTCAAGCTGGGTGATTGTTGACAATGAAGATTTTCAAATAAAGAAGCAAATTGAAAAACACGGAATCCCTTTAAAAGATTGGAATATTCAAATAAATTTTGGATTTAAAACAGGGTTCAATGAACCATTTTTTATTGATGCTGAAAAAAGGATAGAGCTAATAACCCAAGACAAAAAAAGTGAAGAAATTATCAAACCGCTTCTAAGGGGTAGAGATATTAAAAAATACACCTACAAATTTAATAATGAATATGTTATATGGACTCATAATGGTCTAAAAGGAAATAAAAGCAATAATTATTTATCAATACCACGGATTGATGTAGAAAATGATTACAAGATAATTTATAATCACCTATTGAAATTTAAAGATGGAAAATCAACTTTGATAGTAAAAAACGATGATGGAACGTTTAAATCATTAGAAGACCGAGCCGATCAAGGGGATCATTGGACAAATTTACGCGATTGTGCTTTTATTGATTATTTTGAGAAGCCAAAATTAATTTGGTTAGGGATTTCTGACAAACCTGCGTTTGCATATGATGTAAAACATTATATAACTGCTCCAGCTAATTTTCTCTCAGGTAATAATTTAAAATACCTTCTTGTTTTGCTAAATTCAAAGATTATTGAATGGTATTTGGATAAAATAACTTCATCAACAGGACAAGGTACAAATCAATGGAAAAAAATTTATGTAGAGCAATTACCAATTCCACAGTTAAATGAAACGCTTAGAAAGCATTTTGAAATATTGGCAGAATATCTGATATTACTGAATGACCCCAACACACCGCAAATATTAGAACACTCTTCAAACGAAATTATTAGCCAAAACTTTGAAGAAGTATTGAATATGATGGTTTACGAGCTGTACTTTGAAGGACACATGAAAGAAAAAGAAATTGATGTGTTGCAGTTTGTAAACTTCTCTGATATAACGAAAATAGAATCTTTTGCAGATAAGTGGGATGCCATTCAAAAAATATATTACTGGCTAAAAGCAAAGGATAATCCGATACGGAACAGGATATTGGTTTCATCAACTCGCAGTCCAAATATTATAAAACGAATTAACGATACTACCCATTAATTATGAAAATTCACGAGCTGTATATAAACGATTTCAAATTCTTTTCTGAAGTTGAGCCAGATAGTCCTTTATTAAAAATAGATGGAAATCATTTGCTCATATACGGCGAAAATGGCAGTGGTAAATCAACCATTTATTGGGCTTTATATACATTGCTCGAAAGTAGTTTAAAGAAATCGGACGATGATATTCGAAAGTATTTCAAGAAAACCGGAAATGAAAGCTT
>JBBQWB010000184.1:0-3139 GCA_038210985.1 Bacteroidales bacterium | reverse complement strand
TAAAAAACCAATATCTTCTCAATTTGACTTGTTAGTTGACCAAGGAATAATCACACTTGACCACCTAATTAAAAGAAATTCTGTTGGAAAAGTAGTTGAAAAAGGTCCTCTATTTAAAATCAAACCCAAAGGACTTGACTTGTTATTTCCTCCAAGCGAAAAATTTAATTTGATATAGTGTGCCAACCTAGACCTCCATATATATTGCCAAGTCATTCTGTTTCCTGTAATGTATTTGGCGTTTTCTTACAAGCACTAGTAGTTAAAAGTAATCAACATATTAGCACAAAAATTCCATAGAGTTACAACTCCCACTGCAAAAAGTTTTGAAAGATAAAAGTTTTTTGAAAACTTTGTGGTTAGTATCCATAAAATCAATAGATTAATTCCAAGTCCAATAAGAGAAATTAGAAAAAATTCACTAAATTCAATCATAACTTGAGGATTTGTGCTTCTAAATGTCCAAATTCGATTTAAAAAATAATTAGAAGTAGCAGCACAACAAAATCCTATAGAGTTTGAAATAAATTTTTCGATTCTAAGTTTTTCCTTACACAAATAGGTTATTCCAAAATCGACAAATAAGCCCGAAAAGCCTACTATGCCAAATTTGAAAAACTTAAATATTATAATTTTATCCGAAAAATCAATCATGCAAATAATTTAGGAATGCAAATATCCATTATTTTTTAATCTTCACAAAAGAAATCTTTTGCTTTTTCATTTTAGTTTAAGAATACTCGAGATGCATTTTGATACTCGAGAGGTTGATTCAAAATTTTGAATGCACTCAGCTAAACTGTTTTTTTCGTTAAGTTTTTTGGGTATCAAATCAGCGAGTTCGGAGCAGTTATTAAAGTTTAAAAAAGTAAACAATTCTGTGTTTTTATGAAATTTTGCTAAATACTCCTGTTCGGTTTGTCCTGGAAAAGGAATAAAAATGGTCTTTTTTTTCAATATAGAATAATCCATTATCGACGAATAACCTCCAGTTGAAATAATAATTGGCGATTCTAAAATTAAAGCTTCCAATTCTTTAGTTTCTAGATGCGATACAATTTGTAGGTTTTTTTGATTTGTAGTTTTATTGGAAGTAGCATCTCCTAAAATAAAAATAAAAGACCATTCCGTATTTTGCAATATTTCAATTAATCGATTAATTATTTTTGTTTTTAGTGGCTCGGGACCAGAAATAACAACTGGTATTTGATTTGATTTTGTGGGAGTTTTCCTAAACTCAAATCGGCTTAATGGTCCAATATAAGATATAGCTTCGTGCTTTTGTTTAGGATGTGACAATTCGCCCGCTAAGGAGTGCTCAATGGCTTTAAAATCGGGAATTAAGCATTGATTAAATTTGTGTAGCTGTTTACGGATAAAAAAATTTGGGAGAAATTGAAAAAATGAACCTTTAATTTGAAGTTGGTGGGTAATAATAATGCTTTTAACTTTTTTCGAACGAACTCCATATCTATTGTCGGAAATTATCATATCGAAATTCGTTTCTTTTACTAATTTTCTGACAAGTTTCTGCTCTTTTGCAATTTGTAAAATGATTTTTGGAGTTTGAAGAATGATACTTGTTGAAGCGGAACATTTATTATAGTAACGCATGTTGATATCGGGCAAACAAATGTGTTCAATTTCTGGAAATTCTTTTTTTAAAAAAGAGGCAGCGTTTCCATCCGCACCAATAACAACTTCTGCATTTAGTTTAATAAGTTCACGAACCATTGGGACACACCTTGTAGCATGTCCCAAACCCCAATTTAATGGAGAAACCAAAACTTTTGGATGTCCCTTTAAATTCACTATAATTTTAAAGTATATTGAATCGAATAATTTCGAGGAGCTTGAACATCACCTGGTCGAATCATATACTCTTTGTTAAATGCATTTTTAACCACAAACGACAAACGTGAACCCGAACCCATACTAATACTTATTCTAAAATCAAAAACATGTTCTGGTCCATTATGAGTTTTGCGGTATTCTTTAAGTCCAGGAAGAATATAAATGCCAGTATTATAAGTGCCCAGCATCAATGCACCTTCAAAAGCATCGTCAATGTTTTCAATTTTACTGAAAAAATTATAACTCATACCAAATGAAAACTTCTTAAAACCAACCTCTAAATCGGCTTTTGCAGTGTGTTTGCTTCTATATTTTAAGATTTTTTTAGTTGTACCTTTTAATGAATCAGGCGTGTTTAAATCAATTGGATTTGAAAAAGTATAACCTGCCAAAAAAGTAACAGGAAATTTAAATATTTTTCCAGTTCCACTAATGGTAGCATCAACACCCGAAATTTTTGCCTTTGTTACGTTTTGTGCTTGAAATCCAACAAAGTTGTTAATTGAATCAGGTGGAACAGGACGTTGAGTATAATAACCAAAAGCAAACTCAATCATATTCTGATATTCTGTCCAAAATATTGCAACATCAATATAGCCTTTCCAATCGCTAATTTTAAAACCTTGCATAATTCCAAATTCGCTACTCCATCCTGTTTCAGCAACCAAAGTATCGTTAGGAAAAATATTTACACCACCTTCCGAGGCTCTTAAATATTTTTCAGCAATGGTAGGATAGCGATATCCCTGACCATAGCTAGCTCTTATGTGGGTGTAATCAAATAGTTTATAGTTTACTCCTGAGCGGAAAACAGGCTTTATGTTTTCAATAAATTTTGTAAATTTTTTTGTATCTCCAGCACCAATAATGGTATCCAATACGTCCACGTCGTCGTTAAAGTTGTACAATTCTAAACGTCCACCTAAAGAAAAAGTCCAACGTTTATATTTTTGATCAAGTTGCGTAAAAATGGAACTATTACTGGTAGTTCTCTTCGATTTTCCATAAATTTCGGAAATGGTTAACGATTTATTGTATGAAGCACCCGAAGACCATGTAAGTCCTTTATCGTATATTTTTTGTATTTGGTACTCTCCATATAATAAAGTTTCGTTATTGTTAGCACCAGCCCTTGTTTTGCTATCCACAAAAAAGTATCTACCTTTTAAGCTATGGCGAGTATTTCCAGTGTAAAAAGTAATATAGGGGTCAAAGTTAATGGCAGTATTATAATTAACTTGATTAAAACTACTTATTGGTAAGTAAACACTGTCGGGAGCAGATT
>JBBQWB010000183.1:0-3162 GCA_038210985.1 Bacteroidales bacterium | reverse complement strand
TGATTTTCAGCAATTTACACCCTTGAGGGCAGGGGCAATAAATTGCGGAAAATCCATATTTTTAAAATACACAAAAATAAACCCTACCTTCCTTCATTTTACCTATTAGCTTGTTATACAACATCATACAACAGATGTCAAAATTTATATCTGACAACAGTGATTTCAAAATTAAATATTTTTTAATATTAAACCAAATTAATTCATTCCAATTTATACTTTGAAATCATATCATTGTTATTTTTGGCAAATGAAAGTAAGCGAAATAACAGTTAAAACAATCTTGTCGAAAATTCGTGAAAAGGATACGTTTTTTGGAAATACATATTCAATTAATGTAAATTGAGGATGCTCGCAGTCGTGCATTTATTGTTTTTATTTAACTTTAGAGTATTATGGTGTTTTTTGAGTAACAAGTGACGGGTAACAAGTGACGGGTGATAAGTCATGGGTTAAAAATTACCCGTTACTAATCACCCGTTACTTCTTCACTTTCAAACTTTCACCTACCAAGCATAAAGAGGTAAACTACTCATCATTTTGTTTACATCTTTTCTAACTTGAGCAATAATATCTTCATTATCAATATTACTTAAAACTCGGTCGATAAGATCAACTATTACAGACATGTGTTCTTCTTTTAGTCCTCTGGAAGTAACAGCAGGTGTTCCAACGCGGATTCCAGAAGTTTGGAAAGGCGAACGGCTATCAAAAGGAACCATGTTTTTATTAATAGTAATGTCAGCAAGTACCAGCGTGTTTTCAGCTTTTTTACCAGTTAATTCAGGAAATTTTGTGCGTAAATCAATCAACATTAAATGATTGTCGGTGCCTCCAGAAATTATTTTATATCCTTTATTTACAAATGCTTTAGCCATGGCTTGAGCATTTTCTTGAACTTGTTTGATATAAGTAAGATATTCGTCGCTTAAGCATTCGCCAAAAGCCACTGCTTTAGAAGCAATAACATGTTCTAGTGGTCCGCCTTGAATACCAGGAAAAACAGCACTATCAAGCAATTGCGACATCATTTTTATTTCACCTTTAGGAGTAGTTAATTTCCAGGGATTTTCGAAATCTTTACCAATTAAAATCAAGCCACCACGAGGTCCACGAAGGGTTTTATGAGTAGTAGTTGTAATAATATGGCAATATTGAACTGGATTATTTAGTAATCCACGAGCAATTAAACCAGCAGGGTGGGAGATATCGCCCATTAAAAGTGCACCTATTTTATCGGCTATTTCGCGCATGCGTTTCCAATCCCAATCGCGAGAATAAGCAGAAGCTCCACCAATAATTAATTTTGGACGTTCGCGTAAAGCAACTTCTTCCATTCTGTCGTAATTGATAGTTCCAGTTTCTTCGTCCACAGTGTAAGCTACTGCTTTGTATAAAATTCCCGAAGAATTTACTGGTGAACCGTGAGATAAATGACCGCCATGCGATAAATCTAAGCCCATAAAAGTGTCGCCTGGTTTTAGACAAGCTAGCATAACTGCCATATTGGCTTGTGCTCCAGAGTGTGGCTGAACATTTGCCCATTCGGCTCCAAATAATTGTTTAGCACGGTCAATAGCTAATTGTTCGGTTTGATCCACAATTTGACAGCCTCCATAATAACGTTTACCAGGATAGCCTTCGGCATATTTGTTTGTTAAAACAGAACCCATGGCTTCCATAACTTGATCGCTAACAAAATTCTCGGAAGCGATTAACTCAATTCCATGAGTTTGACGATTGCGTTCCTGTTCAATTAAATCAAAAATTTGAGTGTCTCTTTTCATGATATATTTATGTTTTATAATTTACTTGTTGCAAAATTACACTTATTTTTATGTCTTCAAAATTTTAAGCTTAGTTAATCAAAATGTTTTCGACTTAATATTATTTTTTTTGTAAGTTTGCCTATCTATTTTTATTATATAATTATACAAGATGAAAAAAATATGTTTATTGCTATTGTTGGGATTTTGGATGTTGCAAATCTCATTTGCTCAACAGTTTAAAGGATTATCAGCTAGTGATTTAATAAAAATTAAGTCATCCGTTACAAACGATGGATCCTTTAAAATGCGTCAAAATGCGGTTACAGCAAATGGAATCGCAAAATTATCTGTAAATCGTGAAAATGCAGGTAAAATTGACAATTATTTTAGTAATAAAGTAAAAACGAAAAGTATTTCCGATCAAAAGACTTCGGGTAGATGCTGGCTTTTTGCTGGCTTGAATTTTATTCGTCCAAAAGTGATGGATAAACTAAATATTTCGGAGTTTGAGTTTTCCCAAAACTATTGTTTTTTTTGGGATCAACTCGAAAAAGCAAATCTTTATCTCGAAATTATCCTCAATACTGCTTCCAAACAAATGGATGATAAAACGGTGGAATGGGCGTTTAAAAATCCGATTGGCGATGGTGGACAATGGACAACTTTTGCGGATATTGTTACAAAATATGGAGTTGTTCCTAAATCGGTGATGCCCGAAACCGAACAAACCGATAATACTCGGAAAATGTCTTCTGTTTTAACTACTAAACTACGTGAATACGGTTTAGAATTAAGAGAAATGGTTGCTTCTGGAAAAAAAATAGATGTATTAAGTACTCGAAAAATTGAGATGTTAGGAGAAGTATATAAAATGTTATGTATTGCTTTTGGAACGCCACCCGAAACCTTTTCTTGGCGTTATACGGATAAAGACGATAAAATTTCGGAATTAAAAACATACACTCCATTGGGTTTTTATAAAGAGATGCTGGGGGTAGATATGCAGGAATATATTATGTTTATGAACGACCCCACTCGCGAATACAATAAAGTGTACGAAATTGAATATGACCGAAATATGGCTGATGGAAAAAATTGGAAATATATTAATGTTTCGGTAGATGTTTTAAAAAAGATGGCAATTGCTTCTATTAAAGCAAATAATGCAATGTATTTTTCGTGCGATGTGGGTAAGTTTTTGACTAAAGAAAACGGAACTTTGGATGTGAATAATTTTGATTATGAAGATGTATTTCAAACGAATTTTCCGATGAATAAAACTCAGCGAATTAAAACTTTTGAAAGTGGCTCGTCTCATGCAATGTCGCTGATAGGTGTGGATTTAGATAAAAATGGAGCCCCAAATAAATGGCTAATCGAAAACTCATGGGGT
>JBBQWB010000182.1:0-3172 GCA_038210985.1 Bacteroidales bacterium | reverse complement strand
ACTTGCTATTGAAGACCAAGCAATCGATTGATTTTTGCTCATTCCCGACCAACGACAAATTTCAAAACTGTACTTACTAATACTATACGACGCAATAGCATGACAAGCTTTATCCATTTGTTGCCACTCCTTATTATCGTCAAAAAAATGAAAATTATTCATCGGATAATCTCGGTACCATGCATAATATAAACCTGTCATGGTAGTTGCATGCAAAACTGGAATTCCAATGGCTAATAATTTTATCCGATTCTTTTGAACACTGTCATTTATTTCCTCAAAACCAATGATTTTAGGAGTGCAAATCAATGTCATTGGATTAAATAACCATATTGCAAATGCTAAATAGCAAATAAAATAACACCTCTTTTTAAACACATTATACACTATAAATGCTTAATTAAAACGAGATAAAATTTCTTTTATCGATCTTGTTTTTTCGCTCAATAATTCTGGTGTTTTTGCTTCTAATATAAGCCTTAAATATGGTTCAGTATTAGATGGGCGTATATTAAACCACCAATCATTGAACTCAATTCGGAATCCGTCAAAATCGTGAAAAGCGGTTGGGGTTTCGATAGACATAAAGTGCTTTGTAACCGCTTCCATCGCTTCGGATTTTTGATTAATTTTAAAATTCAGTTCACCCGAATTTGAATACTTATCGATATCTTGTATCATTTTCGACAAACAAATCCCATTGCGTTTAGCATCCGAAATAATATTTATAATTAAAATAGCAGCAAGCATTCCCGAATCGGAGTAGAAAAAATCGCGGAAATAATAATGTCCTGCTAGTTCTCCCCCAAAAATTCCGTCAATTTCTCTTAACTTTAATGCAGCATAAGCACGACCAACTCGCCACATCTCCATTTCACTGCCTAAACTTTTAATGTATTCGCTTACCGATTTTGAGGTTCTAATATCTTGAATTACCTTCCCTTTTAGACCTTTTTCAATCAAAAAATATTTTGCTAAAACGGCTATCATTAAATCGGGACGAATAAACTGTCCTTTTTCGTCCACAAACATTACTCTATCGGCATCACCATCGAAAATAACTCCGATATCTGCTCCAATTTTTCTAACTAAATGAGATAATTGTTCCACATTTTCTTCTTCGAGCGGATTTGGTTCGTGATTTGGAAATGTACCATCAAGCTCTTCAAAAATATATTCCGGTTGATTTCCCCAAATATCTTTAACTAAAAGTCCTGCCATTCCGTTGGAGCAATCCATGGCAATATTTAAATTTGAAATATCTTTGGTGTATCCTTTCAAAAATGTAATATATTCGTCTTTAACATCCACCGAATGAATGACACCTTTTTGAACAACAGGCTCAATTTTACCGTTTTTTACAAGCTCTTCCAATTTATTTAATCCGCTATCGAAACCCACTGGCAAAGCATTTGTTCGAGAGACCTTTAAACCGTTGTGATCCTTTGGATTATGCGATGCAGTAATTTGAACCGAAGCATCGTAATTATGTTTTGCCGTAAAATAGTAAACCATTGGAGTAGTTGCCAAACCAATGTCGTAAACATCTGCTCCACTATCAGTTATCCCTTTTGTTAAGTATTCAAAAATTTCAGGAGATGACACTCTATCATCTCTACCAATTAAAACCTTTTTTGTATTTAATAGTGATGGTAAAAAAAATCCAATTTTATAAACTGTTTCTTTATTAAAATCCACATTATAAATTCCTCTAATATCATATGCTTTAAACGCTCCCATAATTTGTTTTTTTTATTTACAAAAATATAAATTTTTGATGAATGTTCAACAGAATTTTTAAAACTTAAGACATAAAACAAAATCAAACAACCACTATTACTCAACCCAACAAACAACGAATAACAAACAACAAACTCCTTCCCCTCAAAACACATCTCTAATTATCAACGAATTTCCATTAAAAACAACACTGTCTCCAATTTTTTTTCCTGCAATTGCTCGGTAAAACGGCACCGCAGGTGAAATTAAGAAAAAATCGCCCATTTTGGTTTCAATTTTGCCTAAACTAATCGACACAAAAACTTTTTGCGTATCGGTAATAACAACAGAGCCTAGAGCAACTTTTTTGCAAATTTTAGATAAATCTATTTTCTTTAAATTTATTAAATCTCCCATGAAATTTTGAAGTTGTTGCGACAATTGCTCTTTTTTTCGAATTTGTTGATTTCTAAATCCATCGTATCTATCCTTTGGTTGTCCGTAATCATTAGCTATTTGCTGAGCTTCTAAAATAGATTCGCGGATAAATTCAATTTTTTGTTCTATTTGAATTACCGCAATATCCACAATTTGTTTTTTAAACTCTAGTTTGTCCGAATTCATATTCAAAATATTTTAAGCTAAATTACTTATTTTTCAAATATCTATTTAATTTTCCAATCGGTGAACCTTTTTAAAATAATGACGTTTAAAATGTAAATATTATCAACTAAAAAACATTTAAGCATGGAAAACAATGCATTAGAAATTTTAAAAATGGCTATTTTGATGGAACGTCGTGGTAAAGAATTTTACAACACAATAGCAGCACAAACTAAAATTGAGCAAGTTAAAAACATATTTAGCTTAATGGCAAAAGAAGAGCAACTTCATATTGAACAGCTTTCTCAACAATACAAATCTTATAAAGATAATGGCAAATTTGTTATTCAAAAACACGAAACAAACGATCAAGAAGAAAGTATTGCAAACCTTGTTTTAAATCCTGAAATCAGAAAAACTATTTCTGCTGCAAGCTTCGAAGCCGCTGCTATCAGTGCAGCTATCGACATGGAAAACAAAGCTATAGAAGTGTATTCAAAAAGAGCTCAAGACTCAAGCGACCAAAACGAAAAAGACCTTTACAATTGGTTGGCAAATTTTGAAAAAGATCACCATAAAATCCTTAATGAATTAAATAAGGAATTAATGGAAGAAGTTTGGTACGACAATAGTTTTTGGCCATTCTAATTAGTGCTTGTAAGAAAACGCCAAAAACTTCGTTGTCTTCGTTCTCAAAATCTGTCATCCCGATAAAGATTTTGTTTGTTTTTTTTGAAAAAAAATTACAAAAACTAACTCAGGGCTCCTAATTTTAAGAAACTTCAGAATGCCTTAGTCCTTGCAAGAAAACTTAGTGTTTGATGAGAAAACGTCAAATTCGAGGCTTTCG
>JBBQWB010000181.1:0-3186 GCA_038210985.1 Bacteroidales bacterium | reverse complement strand
AACAACAAAATATCGCCTCTTGCCTTTCCTCATTAGATGAACTACTTGCAGCCCACAGCCAAAAATTAGAAGCATTAAAAGAGCATAAAAAAGGCTTGATGCAAAATCTTTTTCCGCAAGAAGGGGAAACTGTGCCAAAATTCAGGTTTAAGGAATTTGAGAAAGATGGGGAATGGGTCAAAGCAACATTTGGTAGTGCAGCAACTTTTATAAATGGAAAGGCTTACAAACAAGAAGAACTTTTAGACAAAGGAAAGTATAAAGTATTACGCGTAGGGAATTTCTTTACAAATAATAATTGGTATTATTCTGATCTAGAATTAGAATCAAATAAATATTGTGACAATGGAGATTTGCTATATGCGTGGTCTGCCTCATTTGGACCACGAATTTGGGAGGGTGATAAAACTATTTATCATTATCACATTTGGAAAGTTATAGAGAATCCAGAAATAGATAAGAGTTTTTTATTTAAACTATTAGATAATGAAACTGAAAAGATGAAATCCCAAAATGCAAATGGTTTTGCATTACTACATATTACAAAAGGTACAATCGAAAATTGGAAATGTAATTTCCCTAAAAATTCAAAAGAACAACAAAAAATCGCTACCTGTCTTTCTTATTTAGATAAATTAATCACAGCACAAGTGGAGAAAATAGAACAATTGAAATTGCATAAAAAGGGATTAATGCAGGGGATGTTTCCGAAAATGAATGATTAATGCAATGGAAAATTTTGAAGAATACATACAGCAAGGCGAACCAAACAAAAAGGAGAAAGCACAAGTTTGGAAAACTGCCATCGGCTTGCAACAAGTTGATGGATTAACACCGTCCGAATATCTGATAACAACCGCCAGACAAAACATTGAGGGCGACATCAGCATCGAGGAGGTTAAATTGCTAATTGATATTTATTATAAGCAACACCCTGTAACCGATTCCGAGAATAGAACCGAAGAAGCCGACAAAGTTTCGGCACGCATTGCTCAACTATTGGGCGAAAAAACATTTTCATTTTCACCTGCTGAGTACCTAAACATTCATCGTAGGTTGTTTCAAGATATTTACAGCCATGCAGGTAAAATTCGTGATTATAATATTACAAAACATGAATGGGTGCTGAATGGCGAAACGGTTTTGTACGCTAGTGCCGAGAGTTTGAAAGATACTATTGAATATGATTTTGGGCAAGAAAAACAATTCAGTTATAAGGGACTTAATTTAACCGAAACCATTCAGCATATTGCTTCTTTTGTGTCGGGTCTGTGGCAAATTCACCCCTTTGGAGAAGGCAATACTCGAACAACTGCCGTATTTACGATTAAATATCTTCGCACTTTTGGTTTTGAAGTAAATAACAGTTTATTTGAAAAACATTCATGGTATTTTCGAAATGCACTTGTAAGAGCCAATTTCAATAACCTTACAAAAGATATTCACGCTACAAATGAGTTCCTACTTCGCTTTTTTGGAAATTTATTGCAGGGCGAAAACAATATTCTCAAAAATAGAGAAATGCTTGTGAATTTTCAAAGTGCAAAAATCGATATTAATAAGATTCCAAAGAGCAATATTTGCACTTTGAATTGCACTTTGGAGGAACATTTTGTTTTAGAATTCCTAAAAACAAATCCGAAAGCAACACAAAAAGAAATTGCCATAAGTATCAAAAAATCAGAACGAACCGTAAAAACAATTACAACAAAACTACAACAAAAAAATCTGTTAGAACGCAAAAACGGTAAACGAAATGGTTTTTGGGAAGTAAAATTTTAAAATCAAAAAAATACTCACTAAACTCGTAATTCGTAATTGAAAATTCGTAATTGAATAAAATATGACACAAAAAGACCAACAACAATTGGGTAAAACCCTTTGGAATATAGCCGACAATTTACGTGGAGCAATGAATGCCGATGATTTTCGTGATTATATGCTTTCGTTTCTGTTTCTTCGCTATTTATCGTTCAACTACGAAGAATCGGCAAAAAAGGAATTAGGTTCCGATTTTCCAACCATAGAAAAAGATGACAGTGGTACTGCGTTAAGTCTGTGGTATAAAAATAATGAAGCTGATATACTAGATTTTGAAAAACAGATGCGTCGTAAAGTACATTATGTGATAGAACCTCAACATCTTTGGAGCAATATCACCGAATTGGCGCGCACACAAAATGGCGAATTGCTAACGACACTTGAAGCAGGATTTCGGTATATTGAAAATGAATCGTTTGAAAGCACATTTCAAGGTTTGTTTTCTGAAATCAATTTGAATTCGGAAAAGCTTGGTAAAACATCCACCGAACGAAATAAAAAACTCTGTACCATTATTCAGAAAATTGCGGAAGGAATTGCTGATTTCTCCTCAGATTCCGACACGCTTGGCGATGCTTATGAGTATTTAATTGGTCAGTTTGCTGCAGGTTCGGGCAAAAAAGCAGGAGAATTTTATACGCCACAACAAATTTCAACCATCTTATCCGAAATTGTAACGCTCGACAGTCAAGATCCAACATCGGGCAAGAAAAATAAATTAGACAAAGTCCTTGATATTACTTGTGGTTCGGGTTCATTGTTGCTGAATGTGCGAACACGCATCAAGGAAAATGGTGGGAATATTGGCAAAATTTACGGACAAGAAAAGAATATCACCACTTATAACCTTGCCCGCATGAATATGCTTTTGCACGGCATGAAAGATACAGAGTTTGATATATTTCACGGCGATACTTTGGAAAATCAATGGAATATTCTCAACGAGATGAATCCATCGAAAAAAATGGAATTCGATGCTGTTGTTTCTAATCCACCCTTTAGTTTACGTTGGGAACCAAACGACACCTTAGCCGACGATTTCCGTTTTAAAAGTTATGGCTTAGCACCCAAATCGGCTGCCGACTTTACATTTTTATTACACGGCTTTCATTATTTAGGTCGTGAAGGTACAATGGCCATCATTTTACCTCATGGCGTTTTATTTCGTGGTGGTGCGGAAGAACGAATTCGCACTAAACTATTGAAAGACAATAATATTGATACTGTAATTGGCTTACCTTCTAATTTATTTTATTCTACTGGTATTCCTGTTTGTATTTTGATTTTGAAAAAATGCAAAAAACAAGATGACGTACTTTTCATTAATGCAAGTGAGCATTTTGAAAAAGGAAAACGACAAAACAC
>JBBQWB010000180.1:0-3197 GCA_038210985.1 Bacteroidales bacterium | reverse complement strand
AAATTGTATGTTCAGAATGGTGGAAACCTTGTTTTATCAGCGCGTGCAGGCCAAAAAGACCGTAATGCTCATTTATGGGAATTGCCTTATGGTAAGATGATTGAAGAGCTTATCGGTGCAAAAATTCTTTTCTATGACGTTTTACCGGAAGACAGAATGGGAAAAGTGGAGATGGACCAAAAATCGTACAACTGGAACAACTGGGCAGATGTAATGGAACCATTAACTGGAACGAAAACATTAGCCACTTATACCAACATGTTTTATAAACAAAAAGTGGCTGCAACTTTCCATAAACTCGGTAAAGGAACTGTAACATATATTGGCCCGGATACCGATGATGGCAAACTGGAAAAAGATGTTTTAAATAAAATGTATTCAAAAACCGGCATTCAAATCCCAACATTACCTGAAGGATTAATAATGGATTGGCGTGATGGTTTTTGGGTAGGTATAAATTATAATTCTGATAAATCTGTTGAAGTCCCAATTCCGGAAAATGCAAAAATTTTAATTGGAAATAAGATGTTAAAACCGGCTAATGTTGTTGTTTTTAAAAGTTTGTGAAGCCATTAAATCACTTCAATTTATGAAAAGAAATTATTTAATTATTTTGCTATGTCTTATTCAAATAAGCGTTTTTTCTCAATTAAATCCTCCTTATTACAATAATATTTGGCCAGGAAGACCTTTACCAACAGACTCTATGCCGATTAAAGGTATGAGTAAATTTATACATGATTCAATTCAAAGTCCTGCATTCGAAGGAAAAGGTATTGGATATTGTGTAGTTTTACCGAAAGATTATTATAATCCAACTTTTTCAAAAACTACTTTTCCTGTTATTTATTTTTTACACGGATCTACTGGAATGGAAACTTCCGATATTTATAATACCCGTTTCTATTACGATAAAATGTTAGTGGATAGTTTTCCACAAACGATATTGGTTTATCCTAACGGAATGGATGGTTATAATGGTAAAATAGAAACTCATATTATTAATGAACTCATCCCTTTTATAAATAAAAAATTTAGAACCAGTTTGAATTGTAGAGGAATTACTGGCTTCTCCATGGGAGCAAGCGGTGCTCTACAGTTCTATTTAAAATACCCAAAGCTTTTTTCGCACGTTGTCTGTTTTGATGGACGTTCAATTGCCAAGAAAAAATCTATAGAAATAGAATCAACTGAAAATCATAATAGTAAAAAAGATCAAAATGATGAATCGTTTTTTAGTCTTTTTGAAAAAACTTGTGAGAAGTATCCTGGAATTGAAAAAAAAATGAAGATAATGATTCTACAAGGTGCTATGCGTAATGGTCAGAAAAATCAATTCGTAGATTATCTGATTTCAAAAAATGTTAAACCAATCTTTTTACCAGCCGATTTACCACACGATGCTACAGCTTTTTATCGTGTTTTTAACTCTGTGATTATGAGTTTTGAAGCAGAAAACTTATGTAATGTTAAAAAATAAATAATTTCTTTTTTAATTCATTGAATTTGAGCATTGTAATTTTTAAAAAATTAGGGTTTATATCAACTTGCACTTGATTATGTTAAAATAAAGTTCCTGCTGTTTTTGTTGTTTCTTTCTTGGTAAATCCTATTGGCAAACACACATACTGTTCAATATAATCTCTATTAGTTTTTTAAGGTAAGAAAGAATGTATGTTAATTTCAGGCATTCTTTCTTTTGTTACAGATAAAATAATACCTAACAGGTGGGGTGTAAAAAAACTATAATTAATTGAGAATAAATACGTTCAAAAATATTGTGTTTGAGGAAATCAATATATTTAATAAAAAAAAACAATAATAGAACGCTGACGGAGTATTCTGACGTGTCGACTTGACGGCATTCGCAGATTAAGTAGACAAAGACGGATTTAAAATATTTAATACGGAATTTAAAACCCCCATAAATTGGGATTGATATAGGGAAAATCATTCCGACTTGTCTGAATTCTTATCCGTTTCAAATCCGCATTCAAATCTTGAAAGGTTTTTTGAACGAAGATTTTTAAAATACACAGTTAATTTTTGATGTTCCACCTGTTATACCAAATGAATTTTTAATTCAGCCCAAAGTCAACTTTGGTATAATGCCGATCGAGTATTTCGAGATTCCGCTTGCGGAAGGCATATCGTAACAAAGCGGAGATCCCGTCAAACGGGAGAAATAAACAGTACAATCCCGTTACAAGGGATGTTCCATTAGACGAACTTGCCTGCGGCAGGCAGGGTCGACATTGGACTATATTGTTTGTGCAATCGGTATAAAACACTCAATTTTCTTTCATTACCATAGCCCAGGGCTTTTACCTCCGGGCTATTTTATATAAAGCATTCAGGGCTATACCTTTTCATCTAAAAAAGAATTACAATTGCAAGCAATTGGGAGAAACGTAATTACCCTTCATAAAACACAACCAAAAGAATTTAAACAATTAGTATCTTTGTGCTTATGATTGACAAGCTACAAATTAAACCTTACGAAAACAAACAACCTAGCGAATACGCTGATAGGTTGGGCATTGCCTAAGAGGTAATCGCTCTAAACAGGATTAGAAAAGACATATACAAAAATTCTGTTGAGGAAACTGTCATTAAAAAACTAATCAAAGAAGGATTGGTTGAGCGAGTAGGAAAAACAAATTCACAAAAACTAATTCTTGGAAAAGAATATTTTGTATTTACCGACAATAAAGGAGAGTATTCAGCTATTAAACCAATTAACAACAAACAAGCGAAAAGTTTAATCGTTCTTCACTTACAAGAATTTGGGAAGGCAAAAATGGCTGACTTTGAAGCTTTATTGAACCGATTTATGTATAAAAATCAGATACGTTACATAATTGAGCAATTAGTTGAACAAGGTGTATTGGACAGAGATGGACAATTCAAAGGAAAAATCTATTCACTAGCAAAAAAGGAAAAATAATAAGGGAATTAAATCCCCGTATTTTCTCAGTATCGAGACAAAGACACCATAAAATATTTGCATTACAATCACTTCTTTAGCAAGTTACGGTATTTTTGAAATCCCCATATTTTTACTAAGAAACAGTAAAATCGACTTGTAGTTGACTTTCATTTTGACAGAAAAAAATCAAAGAACTCACAAACTGAAAAAAAACGAAAATAGAGAAAAGAAACAACAAATTCTACCTGAATGAAAGAACGAGAGCCTA
>JBBQWB010000179.1:0-3233 GCA_038210985.1 Bacteroidales bacterium | reverse complement strand
AGAACTAAATGAGATTCAACGAGAAATAACAAACTTATTTAATGTTAAAATAGAGGATATTATGACAGCGTAGCAACAGAATCATGAAAAATATTCGCCACAAGCCCTGTCAATCCACGATTTCTGGTAGTAAGTTCCGTTCGAGCGAAGCGAGAAATCTCAGGCTTAATCATTTCTAAAATGTTTATCGGACAATAGTGATTTGTAATCCTTTAAATGATCTAAATTCGTTGCAAGTAGAGTAGCTTTTCCGACCTTTGGCGAAAATAAGTTGGCATTTTTCTGCAAACACAAAAACAAACAATTGTAGTTGCAATAATTCTTTTCTGGCTAAAACGCTTATGTTTTTCATTAAAAATTCACGGAAAATTTTTATCAAAAAAGTTAGATTTTGTCATAAAATTTAAAACATTCAAGGCGAATTTTTCGCCACCACAAAAAATAACTTTCCAAGCCAAGGTGCATCGCACCGCTCTCTTTGTAAAAACAAAATATCCAAAAAAAACAAAAAGGTGCAGCGCGCCGCTCTATCAAGCAAGAAGCGTATTTTAATGCTTCTATTTTTAAATTCCATAGAACGGTGCTACGCACCTCAGAAATTCGTGAATTTAGTATTCAAAATGATGAATACGTTTTTTCTGACTTCAATATTTTTAAATACATTTTTAAAACATTCAAGGCGAATTTTCCGCCACCACAAAAAATAGCTTTCCAAGCCAAGGTGCATCGCACCGCTCTCTTTGTAAAAACAAAATATCCGAAAAAAACAAAAAGGTGCATCGCACCGCTCTATCAAGCAAGAAGCGTATTTTAATGTTTCTGTTTTTAAATTCCATAGGACGGTGCTACGCACCTCAGAAATTCGTGAATTTAGTATTCAAAATGATGTGTACGTTTTTTTCTGACTTCAACATTTTTAAATACATTTTTAAAACGTGCACAATACAGGGTGAAGCATTGTCGAAGTCAGGATTATATCCTGAAATCGTTAACGTTTTTTAAAAATCAATTCTTTGCAGGAATTTAAAATAATTATTCTTAACTTTGCTACTATCAAACAAAAAGATGGATGGCTAAATTGCAAAAAAAAAAACCATGCTTAATTTGTTTAAAATATGCTAGTTTGATAGATAGGGCAGGAGCTTATGTAAATCAGGTGTTGGTAAAGTAATTTATGAACCTTAAAAATAAAAATTATGTTTTGTAATCAATGTCAAGAGACAGCCAAGAACATAGGCTGCACAATTAATGGAGTTTGTGGGAAAAAAGAATTTACTGCAGATATTCAGGATTTATTAATGTTTGCATGCCAAGGACTCTCTTATGCTACAATTGAAGCAAGAAAAAAGGGAATAAATACCAATGCTGAAAGCAAACATATTACCAATTGTTTGTTTATGACTATCACCAATGCAAATTTTGATGACAAGTCGATTATTCAGGCAATTAAAGATTGTGTTAGTTTTCGCGACAAATTAAAAACGCAGGTTAATATTTCCGAAACCCATTCATCTATTAGCTGGTCGGGCACATCCGATGCTGAAATAAACGACTTTGCAAAAACAATAGGAACGCTAACGTATGATAGCAATGAGGATGTCCGTGGACTAAAACAATACGTTTTGTTTGGGATTAAAGGAATGTCTGCTTATGCCGAACATGCCTTTAATTTGGGTTTTGAAGATCAAGATATTTATAATTTTATGGAAGAAAGTTTAGTAATGATTACTAAGCCTATCGAATTAAAAGACGCTTTAAATTGGGTAGTTAAAACTGGCGAATTTGGTGTAAAAGTAATGGCTCTTTTAGACAAAGCAAATACTACAACTTTCGGAAATCCTGAAATAACAAAGGTTAATATTGGAGTTGGCAAAAATCCAGGTATTTTAATTAGCGGACACGATCTAAAAGACCTTGAGCAACTTTTAATACAAACCGAAGGTAAAGGAATTGATGTTTATACTCACTCCGAAATGCTTCCAGCCAATGCATATCCAAGTTTAAATAAATACAAACATTTGGTTGGTAATTATGGAAATGCATGGCATCGTCAGTTAGAGGAATTTGAAACTTTTAATGGTCCCATTTTATTTACTACAAACTGTTTAGTGCCACCACGCAAAATAAACACATACAACGATAGAGTTTTTACTACAGGTGCAACAGGAATGCCTGAATGGAAAAAAATTGAGAAGAAATTGCCAAACGGACATAAAGATTTTTCGGAAATTATTGAAATGGCAAAAACTTGTCCACCTCCAACCGAAATTGAGAATGGCGAAATTGTTATTGGTTTTGCTCACAATCAAGTGCTTGCACTTGCAGATAAAATTTTGGATGCTGTAAACTCTGGAGCTATCAAAAAAATGGTAGTTATGTCGGGTTGCGATGCAAGACAAAAAACACGTGAATATTATACCGAATTTGCAAAACAATTGCCTAAAGATACAGTAATCCTTACGTCAGGTTGTGCTAAATATCGTTACAATAAATTGCAATTAGGCGACATTGGTGGAATTCCTCGCGTTTTGGATGCAGGACAATGCAACGATAGCTACTCATGGGCTTTAGTAGCTTTAAAATTGAAAGAAGTGTTAAACTTGGATGATATTAATAAATTACCTATTGTGTTTAACATTGCTTGGTACGAACAAAAAGCAATTATCGTTCATCTTGCTTTATTATATTTGGGAATTAAAAACACCCATGTTGGACCAACATTGCCAGCATTTTTAACGCCTAATTTGTTAAAAACAGTGCAAGAGCTTTTTGGAGTTCAAACCATAACAACGGTAGAAGAAGATATGAAAATTTTTGAAATAGCTTAAAAATAAAAAATTATGGAAGAAGATAAATTAATTTGCACATGTATGGAGGTTTATAAAAGCACCATAGTGAAAGCCATTAAAGAGGGTGGATTAAAAACAGTTGAAGAAGTTGGCGAAGCTACCGATGCTGGAACAGCTTGTGGTCAATGCCAAGACGATATTCAAGAAATATTGGATGAGGTAAATAACTAACAAAGAGGTTTTTGTCAAAAATATCTTTTGATTAAAACTCTTGTTTGCAAACCAACTTCAAAATTTAGAGGGAATCTTTTATGAATTATAAAATAAAAAACGATACCCAAGATGGAAAAACAAATTTCCAAGCATACGATTTTAAAAATAATATATTATCTTTGAAGAAGCAATTTGCAGAGAATTACCAAAATACCATTGATTGGGGTGATA
>JBBQWB010000178.1:0-3254 GCA_038210985.1 Bacteroidales bacterium | reverse complement strand
GAGTTTAATTTAGATTTTAGCATATAAATAAAAAACAATATAAATGAAAATTATTATCATAGGTGGAGTAGCCGGAGGAGCAACCACCGCAGCAAGGTTAAGAAGAGAAGATGAAAATTCGGAAATCATTATGTTTGAACGCGGTGAATACATCTCGTATGCCAATTGTGGACTTCCATATTATATTGGGGGCGTAATTAAAGAACGCGACAACCTTTTTGTACAAACACCTGAAGCATTTTTTAAACGTTTTAAGGTAGATGTCCGTGTTTTTAACGAAGTAATTTCGATTATGCCCGAAGTAAATGAGGTAAAAGTTAAAAACTTACGCACTGGAGAAATATATACCGAATCGTACGACAAATTAGTGTTGTCGCCAGGAGCAGAACCTGTCCGTCCAAATTTGCCCGGAATAGACAGTGAAGGTATTTTTACCATCAGAAACGTTGCCGACACCGACAAAATTAAATCATTTATCGACCATCATAAAACAAAAAATGCCATCGTTGTTGGAGCTGGATTTATTGGCTTGGAGATGGCGGAAAACCTTCATAAATTAGGTATTTTTGTCTCTATCGTTGAGATGGCAGAACAGGTGATGACTCCATTGGATTACTCCATGGCTTCGATTGTGCATCAGCACCTTAAAACAAAAAACGTAGCTTTCTTTTTAAACGATGGAGTTTCCTCCTTCCATAAAGAGAATAATGAAATCGTTGCAACGCTGAAAAGTGGCAGAAAAACACATGCCGACATCGTTATCCTTTCTATCGGAGTAAGAGCTGACAGTAAACTGGCTAGAGATTCGGGCTTAGAAGTTGGAGCAACGGGTGGAATTGTCGTAAATGAGTATTTACAAACTTCAAATCCAGATATTTATGCCGTGGGTGATGCCATTGAATTCGAAAATCCAATTATTCACAAAAAGCAAATCACCTATTTGGCTGGACCTGCTAATAAGCAAGGTAGAATTTGTGCAAACAATATCGTATTTGGGAATAAATCGACCTACAAAGGTTCGATTAACACAGCCATTGCCAAAGTTTTCGACTTAACGGTAGCATCTACAGGAGTTTCGGGAAGAACATTAAAAGCCGAAAAAATCCCTTATTTGTCTGCCATTGTTCACTCTGGCTCTCATGCTGGATACTATCCAGGTTCTATTCCAATGAGTATTAAAATAGTATTTTCGCCCGAAGATGGCAAATTATACGGTGCTCAGATTGTTGGATATGACGGAGTGGATAAACGGATTGACTTATTAGCTGGAATTGTAAAAATCAACGGTACAATTTACGATTTAATGGAAATTGAGCATGCCTATGCTCCCCCATTTTCTTCGGCAAAAGATCCAGTAAATATTATGGGCTTTGTAGCCGAAAACATATTAAATGGTACCATGAAGCCTTACTCATGGAGAGATATTGAATCCATCGATTTTACCCACACCTTACTAATTGATGTTCGTACCAAAGATGAGTTTGAATTAGGAGCAATACGCAGAGCAATAAATATTCCAGTTGATGAAATAAGAAGCCGATTGGAGGAAATATCTATACAAAAGAAAATAGTGGTTTATTGCGGCGTTGGACTTCGTGGATATGTGGCTTCACGAATATTGATGCAAAACGGCTACTCCGAAGTTTATAATTTAATTGGTGGATATAAAACGTATGAGTTTGCCATCCAAAAACAAAGCAATGAAGATGTGTATGCCAATGATAAGATTGGAATCGACAATCAAATATATCAAGTAGAAAGTCAACTAAAAAGCAACATAGCCTCTTCGCTTAATACAATTGTAATTGACGCATGCGGATTGCAGTGTCCTGGACCAATTTTAAAGTTGAAAAAAAGCTCAGATTTGGCTCTGCCTGGACAGATAATGGAAGTAAAATCAACCGATCCAGCATTTTCAGCGGATGTAAAAGCATGGGCAAACATCACCGGTAACCGAATTATTGAAGTAAAAGAATCCGCTGGAGTGGTAACTGCAATAATTGAGAAACAAGCAAAAGTGCAAGTTGCAAATAACACGAGCAACACGGGTGCTAAAAATAAATCGATTGTGGTATTTAGCGATGATTTAGACAAAGCAATTGCCTCCTTTGTAATTGCAAACGGAGCTGTTGCAATGGGAAGCAAGGTATCCATCTTCTTTACTTTCTGGGGTTTAAATGTGATTAAAAAACAAAACCCAGAAGCTGTTTCTAAAGATTTTATGGGCAAGATGTTTGGCTTTATGATGCCTAAAAACAGCAAAAAACTCAAGTTGTCGAAAATGAATATGTGGGGTTTGGGTGTCAAAATGATTCGCAGTGTCATGAAAAACAAAAAAATCGAATCTTTAGAATCACTCATTCAACAAGCCCACGAAGGTGGAGTAGAATTTATCGCTTGCACTATGTCGATGGATGTAATGGGAGTAAAAAAAGAAGAACTCAACGATTACGTAACTTTTGGCGGAGTTGCCGCATACTTAGAAAGAGCTGAGGATTCGAATGTAAATCTGTTTATATAGTGTCTGCAAGAAAACGCCAACTTTTTCCGCCAAAAATCGGACAAGCTGTTATACTTGCAACGAATTCAGGTCATTCCGACCAATATTTTGTTGGTTTTCATTTTTTTTTTGCCCCAGCCCTCAAGGGTACTATCTTTTTTTGAATATATCTTTTTCGGAAATACGAAAAAATAACAGATTTCTCACTTCGTTTGGAAAGGCTTTCGCAGCAACGAATTTAGCGAGTTCCGAATTAGATTTTGTACGTTTTCATTTACTTTTTGTTTACCTGTCGCTCTAATGCCAAATGTTTTATAAAGTAAGTTTTCGTCATATTTTTCTAAAAAGCTAATCGGAGTTTGAATTCTGACCGAACCAAGTTCTTCGGTATAAACGTGAATGTTTGCATTGTCCTTTCCTCCTGCATTAGTTACTTTTCCATAGAAATAAAATTCTGCATCTGCCCAAATTGCTTCCGTTCTGTAGAATTTGGTTGTCCTGTCAATTTTGACTTCATTCGTTTGATCAAGTGAAGTTTTTAAGCTGAAAACATAATTTCGTTTAACAGCAATATCTTGAATGTTTTCAAATGCCTTTGCAGTGTTAATGTCAAGATAATCAATGTTTTGAACTTGATTTATTTGACCAATAATGGCATTAAATCCAATAATGTATTGAATAGATGTTTTAAGTATATGTTTTACTGAACCTTCTTCTATTTTATAGCTGATATTCGGACGGTCTCGCTTATCTC
>JBBQWB010000177.1:0-3318 GCA_038210985.1 Bacteroidales bacterium | reverse complement strand
TAGTCATTATACAAGTTATATGTGTCTGATAAATTGAACTTTATATTTTAAGAAAAAAGAATAGCAACACGGATTAAGCGGATTGAGCGGATATTCGCTGATTTAAATTTCAAAAACGGATTCAAAACGGATTTATCCCCGAAAAATCGGGGAAGATTTAAGAACAAACACTTAATCATTTCGACTTGTCGGAATTCTAATCCGTTTTAAAATCCGCTAAATCAGCGAAAATCAGCGTTCTATTATCTTCATAACATTCTAACTTATATAAACTCTAATATATACGCTGCGAAGTTTAAGGCTCTAGTTGCTTAATGTTTTATTACTAAGAACCAATTATAATTCTCAATACACCACCAATAAAGACTATCAAGGTCTTGTTAAAAACTTTATTTGATTTTTCTTTTAAAAAACATAAAATACTTAAAATTATTCATATCTTTGGAACACGAAATTTAAGTTAATCAACTATTAATTACGCGTTGAATACTACTAAGAAATAATTTGAGAGAGCATCAGATAATTTCGACAATCAAACTATTCTCTTCGCCTAATAAGACGCAGTGTTTTTAGTGAGGATGGTGGCTTGACACAAGGGGATGGCATTCGGAAACAAGGGTATGACAGTTGGAAGCACTGGGATGGCATTCGGGAACAAGGGTATGAAAGTTGGAAGCACGGGGATAGCATTCGGACACAAGGGGATGGCATTCGGAAACAAGGGTATGACAGTCGGAAGCACGGGGATGGCATTCGGAAGCACGGGGATGGCGTTAGGAAGCACGGGGATGACAGTTGGAAGCACGGGGATGGCGTTAGGAGACGATAGGATGTTTTGGACTTTTTGGACCATAACAGGTATTTTTAGAATTGATAGTGCGGAATTAAGCTAACGAATAGCATATTTAATACTAACATTTAAAAAATTAAAAAATTATGGAAGAACGTAAATTTAGTTGTAAAATGGAAGAAGTGCCAGTATTGGCAGGGTTTGTAGCGGATAGTTTGGTGGAAGATCTACCTGATTTTCAAGATTACTCGTCGGATTATGGGCAGCCCACGGTGGATGCTTTGGTTGGCAAGCGTAACTTTTGCTTGGAGTTGGAAAAGTCGAATAGCAAGATTCAAGAGCTGAAGAGTACCACAGTAACTTTGCTCGACAAGGAGCTGCAATTGCGCCCTATGCTGAATAAAGTGGAGGGTTATATTAAGCGTGCCAGCGAAAGTTTGAAAATTGCTGTAGATGGTTTTGGCCTCAAAGAGATAAGAGTTGCTATTAGTAATGGGAACGATGAGGGAATTATTTCTGGTCTGAAAGTGCTTATGGGCAACATTGACCGCAACCGTACGGCTTTGGAAGCTAAAGGTTTGAAACCAGAATTTGTTACGGAACTAAATACTTTGGCTATGGATATTGACGGACTCAATAACTTACAGAATCAACTGCAAAATCAACGTAACTCGACCACATCGACCAATATCAAAGACTATAATGAGCTTTGGAGCATGACGAACAACGTTTGCCAAGATGCGCGTGCCATCTACAAGGGTGTGGATGAAGTAAAGCTCAAAAAATACAGCATAAGCGCATTGCTGAAAAGGGTGAATGCTAGCGGAGCAAAGGCAAAGGTTGAGACAAAAACAGTTTAGGCTTAGATAAATTTAATCATCCTGATGGGTTGTGAATAGCTTGTTGGGATGATTGTCTTTAAGTTTTAATATATCAGAATATCGAGAATACTGAGGATTTACGAATAGCTAGACTGTCTTCCTCCTAACTTTTGTTTGACAAATAGCTTAAAGAATATAGTATATTTGTAGAACTAATTATATGACTCAAAAACCTAACAAACTAAAGGAAGCACAGCCAATATGGGTGGATTGCTACCATAAAATAAATAAAGAGTGGGGGGTATATAGATGTTAGCGGTAAGTGTAAAAAAAAAGAAAAGATAAAGAAAATCAGAGTTTTATGAAGCTGACAATAAATAGACCGCATGTTCTTGTTTTTACTTGGATGATTTTGAATTTTATCATTAACGAAACGGCTTTATTGTTCAATTTAGCTTTCAATCTTGAATATCGTATAACAACTGACAGTTATTTAACTAATCTAAAATACATATTTATCCAGACATTAATTTATGGAATAATTTCACTATTTGCTAAAGCCGTTTGGAAAACTGAAAAGCAATTGTTATTTATTATTTTCCAGACAATTATATTTCATGCTATTCTATTTCTAAACATTGTAAGAATAGAAAATACATTTTCATTTTCTACTTCATTTGATAATTTTGGTCTTAAATATCTATTTCTAAACAGCACTGAATTGACATTTTTATTCAATGAAATTTTTCCAAATTATGGAATATATGATGGTGGAGTATATATGCCAGATTCGATATCTATCTTTTATATTTCACACATTGTGATTCCAATTTTTTATTTCATTCTATTAGGTTGGTTGACAACAAAAACTATTAATTTATTAACTTATCATGAGACGAAGTAAACGCAAGATCTTGATTTTAACTATATTTCTATCGGTTATATTGGGTTATATAATTGTTCGCATATTAATGGTAAATTCAGATATATTTGCAACACCTGGGAAAGTTAGTGAGATTGAATTTGTAGTAGTAAAAAGTGCATTTGGTTTCAATCAAATCGACATAGTAAAACCAAATGCTATTATATTGATTACGAATAAGCGGGAAATTGAAATTGACCAAGAATTATTTTTGGCAGAGAAACGTCTAAATCATTTTTGTGGCTATGACTATGAAATACAGTTTTGGAATAGCACTGATAGTTTATTCAAAAGTGTATTTGTAAATCAAGAATGTGAAATGTTTAGTTATAAACCATTTAGAACTTGGAGACAATTTAATAGATACAAGCAACAACTATCAAAAAAGCCAACTCATTATTTGTACAATCTTAAACTTTTAGCTAATTATGATATTGAAAAAATAAGGAAACAACTAAAAAACAAAGATGTAATTGCTTTTCTTAACAGAGATGAATGTAAACAGAATAAAATAACAGAAGTTCATTTTCAAATCACGACTAATATTCCAGCTGTATTAGACTTGAAAAAGAAACTAAAAGAAATCAACGAGATAACAGATATAACTGAATGTCATGAGAATTAAACTGAATTGCAACAAACACCTAACCGCTAATACATAGGAATTCGTGCGGTCGAGGAACGAGACCCAGCATGAAGTCCCTGTTGAGCTACATTCCCCTTGCAGAGACTTCATTCAACGAGCGTGGAACAGAAAAAGAAGTAGAATTAGGGTGAAAATGCCA
>JBBQWB010000176.1:0-3325 GCA_038210985.1 Bacteroidales bacterium | reverse complement strand
CAGGAATTGTTTATATGGTCGGAAATAAACGGTGGCTGGGACGGCAAATATAAAGGCAAAGAGGCAGCAGAAGGCACTTATTTTTATGTGGTAACGCTGGGCTTTGAAGATGGGGAAATGAGGGTGGAAAAGGGAAGTGTGATGTTGAGTAGGTAGGGGAAAGTAGAAAGTAGAAAGTAGAAAGTAGAAAGTAGAAAGTAGAAAGTAGAAAGTTGAAAGGTTAAAGTAGAAAGTAGAAAGTAGAAAGGTGAAAGGTTAAAGTAGAAAGTAGAAAGTAGAAAGTAGAAAGTTTATAGTACTCCCCATTGTTCGGACAGCTTATGTATCAACTTAAGATAGAATTCAAGTTGAAGTTTTTGTTATTCAAAATTAGTATTTTTTTTCATTCTTCAAATCATATTTAACGGGAAATAACTTTTTTGTCCGTTAAAGACAAAAAAAAGTTATTCTCGTTACGCTACACTTTTATAATACAATGATTTAGGTGTTTTATAATCTAAACTTTGATGATTTCTTTTTTGATTATAAAAATCAATATATTTATTTAACCCTCTCCATAAATCACTTCCATTTTCATATGCAAATAAATACACATGCTCGTATTTTACACTTCTCCAAAATCGTTCAATATATATGTTGTCAATAGCACGTCCTTTGCCGTCCATACTAATTTTTATCTCATTTGATTTTAAAAAATCAACATAATCTTTACAAGTAAATTGACTTCCTTGGTCGGAATTTATTATTTCCGGTTTTCCGTGTATTGCAATTGCTTCTTTAATGGTTTCAATGCACCAATTGGCTGTCATTGTGTTGCTTAAGCTCCAGCCAACAACAAATCTAGTATGAACATCTATTATTGCAAATAAATACATAAATCCATTTTTCATTGGAATATAGGTTATATCAATTTCCCAAACCATATTCTTCTTTGAAATATTAAGATTTTTAAGCAAATATGGATATTTGTATTCAGCTGTGTTTACTATTGTTGTGCGTCTTGTAGGATACAATGTTCGCCAACCAATCAAACCCATCAATCTTCGCAAACGTTTTCTATTCATTCGATATCCAAGTCCAATTAATAATACCAAAAGACGTTCCGTTCCATAAAATGGAGTTTCTAAATATTGTTCGTCTAAAATTCGCATAATTGCCAAATTTTCTTCCTTTTCAGGAACTGGAACATAATAAATTCCACTTCGATTTATTGATAACAATTCACATTGCTGACATATACTAAGTTGCTTGTTTTCTTTACTTATTATCATGCGTTTTTGCTCCAATGGCATTAAAATAGCTTTTTTTTTAACCAATCATTCGCAACTTTCAATTCTCCTATTTGTGCATATAATTGTTGTATTAAATCGTGATTTTTATCCGTATTTGGCTTGTTTCCCGGTTCAAATACTAACGATGCATTTTCTTTAAATGCTTTTTTCCAATTATTAACTTGACTTGGATGAAGTTCATACTTCTTGCAAATTTCTTCAATTGTTAAGCGTTCTTTTATTGCTTCTATTGCTACTTTGGCTTTAAAATCGGATGTGAATTTCCTTTTCTGTTTTGTGTTCATTTTTATCAGTTTTTAGTTACAAATTTATATCTTTTGTAACTGTCCTAATTTTGGGGAGTATTATAGTCAATTGGCGTTCTGAAATAGTGTTTAAAATTCTTTCTTCAGTAATATTTTCAATGCCTTCTTGGATTTCTTCAATAAGATTATTGAAGCCATTTTTAGAAATGGAAAGTTCAAAGGATTCACAACTTACGTCAAAGTCAATGGATCCCTCAATATTGGTCAAGCCCATTTCTTCATCATCTACAATTACCAGGGCATTTTCGACTGGATTGTTGAGATTGTCAAGGATGGTGAGGAAAAGTCTTCTGAGTGCATCGGCCATAACAGGAAAATCTATCAGTTCAGCATAGACACCTATGCGGCCGTTAGTCCAGTCTTGGGCGTTTGTATTGGAAAGAGTCAGTGTCAAGTCGATATCGGCAATGGTTGAGCCTTGGGCGTTGTAGGCTAAGACTAAAACACTGTTTTCAGCATTGCTGATGGCTGGAGTTTGTTCTTGACGTATAACTACAATATGCAAAAGGCTTTGGGATAAGAAAGGTTCAAAGAATTTGCAAAAGACACGGCCAAGGTATTTGCCTTCGGGTATTGCTGCAGGGAATTGTTTCTTGACAAAAGTTTGAATTTCGTGTTGGTTGAAGTCATGGGCGTTGATTTCGCCTATTTTGGTAATATTTGAAACACCATGTATTGAGTTGTTTTCGATATGGTCTATAATAATGTTGTTAAAAGGGAGTAGGTTTGTCATGTTATAATTATTAATGATGAATGATTAATGATGAATGATTAATGATTAATGGTTAATGTTTAATGAAATGCAAATACATATACAATGGTTAATGATTAATTTTTAATGATTAATGTTTAATGAAATGCAAATACATATACAATGGTTAATGATTAATGGTTAATGTTTAATGAAATACAAATACATATACTTTAGGCTTCAAAAATGTGTGTTTGGTTTAAAGGATCTATAGGCGTTCCGTTTTTATCATAAATCATAAAGTGAACATGAGGACCAGTACTTTGACCAGTACTTCCTGTATATCCAATTATTTGTCCTTTGTGAACTAATTCACCTTTTTTTACTTCGGGCGTTTGGAGCATGTGTCCATAAGATGTGCTGTACCTTAGATGTTTTAATTTGACAACATATCCATTTAAATTATCGTAAGTTGAATATTCTACAAGTCCAGAGGCTATTGCTTTTATTGGAGTGCCTTGCTTTGCGGATAAGTCTATGCCATTGTGCAGTTGATAAACGCCTGTAATTGGATGAATGCGATACCCAAACTTTGAACTTATGACAGCTCCTTGAACTGGTCTTATTTTACGATTAGAAAATAAGTAAACAATTACAACGATAATTAAAACCGTAGCAATTATATATTTATTCTCAATAAAAAAACTGTTCATTATTAGGTTTGTTTAATATTATAAAATTACGAGCTGAATGTTTTGTAAAGGCCAGCAATGGCTACAAGAAGCAATAAGCCCCAAATGACGTAATCAAGGTTTTTCATAAGTTTTTTTTTTGGTCTAAAGAGATTAGATTGTTTGAATTAATGATGCTTATTAGTTTGGTGGCATAAGGAGGGTCAGTGGCATAGCCACAAGCCAGTAAAGCTTTTGCTTGGTCTTCAGGTGTTTTGGCTTCAAAGACTGGTAGGTATCTTTTATTTTGTTGAAGGAAATAAGTGTGGTCGCGAATACTGTCAGCCAGAGAGTTGTATTTCCTGA
>JBBQWB010000175.1:0-3368 GCA_038210985.1 Bacteroidales bacterium | reverse complement strand
TAATCCACTCTGTATAAGTCTCAAAGATAGAAAAAATCTTTTCTTTATGTGGAATTGTTTCGCCTTTGATAATCCTGCGTTCTAGTAAGTCAATGTGTTTTTCGAGCATTGATTGATAGTATTCCAATTCCAGATGTAAATTACAGTCATGCAAATCAATCGATGGTAAGTTTTTCTTCTCTTTTTTCAATTTCTCTAAAAACAAAAAAGCAATTTTTAAATATTTTGTTGCTGCTTTTAGTTGTCGTGCATCTTTGTTCTTTCCCCCAGATCATGCTCAAAATTAGTCATTTCAATTTATATATCAAAGAAAAAAAGGTAAAGATTCAAGAAAGAAACTAACCGTTAATTGTTGATAGTCAGAGCTTTATGCTGATATTTGCAGACACTAGATACTGAAAAGAAATTGGCAAAAAGAATCTTTAATAAAAAAAACGTTTGCAAATTAAAAATAATTTGTATATTTGCAAACTCAAAACGGCCCCGTGGCTTAACTGAATAGAGTACCACACTACGGATGTGGGGGTTCCAGGTTTGAATCCTGGCGGGGTCACAAAAAAGAGAATCTTGCGATTCTCTTTTTTATTTAATAAAAGTCTATAAAATATGATAGATGTCATTATTGTTTACGTTTAAAGGAGTGTAAATGGAATTCTATATAAAGGCATGGCTTCCGATTTAGAAAAATATGAATTTTGCACTTTTTTCGCAATCACGCAAAACCTTTGTTGGGTGCTGTTATCATTTAATATAGTTCGTTAAACCAATAGCATCTTTTCTAATATCTTTTTGCCAATTTTTTTTATATTTTTTATTCAGATATTTAAAAGTCAGTTTGTTATATTTGATTACGTAATCACTTTTGAGAGTGCCAATTTGAGAATATTTCACATTATAATTTTTCTGAAATTCTAAATCTTCATAATTGAAATTGTATGAAGTTAATTCCGAAACAAAAATTACAAATACATTATTTTTAGCATTTTTCTTAAACCAATATTTTAGATTATCCCTTTTTTTTATGTCTTTTGCAGTAACAACGGTTGATGCCGCAAGATTTTTAGGTCTAACAGGTGGATAAGGTGGACCAAACTCTACTTCTAAAGGTTCGAGTTCGTGCAATTGCACGTTTATTTCATTTTTTTCAGCTCTAATTTTTTGAGTTTTAAATCCAACAAAGCTAAAAATCAAAGAATCACTAGTTTTAGCACGGATGAAATAATTACCATCAAAATCGGTTTGAGTACCTTTAAATGTATTTTCGACCGAAACGTTTGCGAAAGGTAATGGAAGGTTATTTTCATCTGTAACTTTTCCAAAAATTTTGATTTCACTCAAATTGTTTTCAATAACTTCTAAGTATATGGTCAAACCAATAGCATTATCATCCATATTTGTGTAAACTAAAACATTCTGTTTTGTCTTTCCCACAAAATTGGTAGGCATTTTAAAATACAAAAATCCTGTTTCATTTGGACTTATTGGTTCTTTAGGATAATCTATAACGGGCGTTCCACCACCCTGTGCTCTAGTAATTATCAATGGCTCGTTGCCAATATTTTTAAAAGGAATTTTTAATTCTGCAGGTTCTTCTCTCTTGACAGGATTCATTTTATATACCAACGAATCAAATTTTATTTTTGCTTGTCCAACAGCAATAAAATTTGAAACTATTATACATATTGTAAAGATAATTATTTTATTATTTCGACCTATAGCTTTCATATTCAGTAAATTAGTTCATAATCAATACACGCAAAAAAATTCTTGTTTGGTCACAAAAGTATAAATTCTTAATGGATTTATACCGTTTCTTATTTAGTCCTTACAAGAAAACTCTAAACAAGCATTTTAAAAAGTTAGAAAAAAAATAGTTTTCAGATTTTGGCTTCACCTGACTTCGACAAAACATCAAACCTGAAGAACTTTGGTGTGCTGTATAGTTAAGTCGATTTCTCAAGAATCAAGAGGATAAATTTGGCAAACACTCGTTCAATTATGTAATTACCGGTTACATTCAAAAATCATTGCACTTTTTTGATTTAAATATTGGTGGAAATTTGGGAAGCAATATTCGAATTGCAGATACTGAAAAAACGAAATATTTGATCAGCTCGATTATGGAAGAGGCTATTTCGAGCAGTCAGATTGAAGGGGCGGTTACCACTCGAAAAAAGGCTAAAGAAATGCTTCAAAAGGAGCTTAAGCCTAAAAGCAAATCGGAACAGATAATCTTGAACAATTTTATCACAATACAACATGTCGTTGAACATAAAAATGATGATTTAACCCTTGAAAATTTAGCTTATATCCATGGTCTGATATTGAAAAAAACATTGGATAAATCTGAAGAAGAAGGAGCTTTTCGTAATAATGATGAGATATTTGTTATAAATCATTTAACGAGTGAAGTCGTTCATCAACCACCCAGTTATAATGAGATTTCACAATTACTAAATGAACTGTGCTTATTCTTCAATGAAGATACTGAAAACTTTACACATCCCATAATCAAAGGAATCATAATTCATTTTATGATTGCATGGATCCATCCCTTTAGCGATGGTAATGGAAGAACAGCCCGGACTTTATTCTATTGGTATATGCTGAAAAAAGGGTATTGGCTTACCGAATATCTTTCCGTCACTAGAATTATCAAAGACACAAAAAGTCAGTACGAGAATGCGTTCATCTATACCGAAATGGATGAAAACGATTTGTCCTATTTTGTTACATACCATCTCAAGACTATGGACAAAGCTTTTGCTGCGTTAAAAGAGCATATTAGCCGTAAACAAAAAGAGGTTATACAGTTAGCACAATTTCTGAAAATTCCAAATATCAACGAACGTCAAGCTCAAATTATAAAACTGTTAAATGAAGAATCGGAGAGGGTATTGAATAATAAGGAAATTGAGAATCGTTTTCAAATTTCAAATTTTACTGCTCGTTCAGATTTAAAAGGATTAGTAGAATTAGGCTTTTTAGAAATAATTCAAGTGAATAAAATCAAACAGCGGTTTGTTAAGTCAACAAAATTTGAGTCGATTTTGCAAAAATATAAATTGCGATAAATTGAGAGATTCTTCTTAAATCTCGCAATTTTTATATTTTAAATTCACTATTGCCCGATATGAATTTTGACATCTGTTGTATGATGTTGGATAACAAGCTAATAGGTAAAATGAAGGAAGGTAGAGTTTGTTTTTGTGTATTTTAAAAATATGGATTTTCCGCAATTTATTGCCCGCTTGTTCGCCAGCTGGCGAATGTAAATTGCTGAAAATCAATTCATCCTTTAGGATTGAGGCAAAAATTGATTGAAGTAATTTACACCCAAAGCAAAATTTATTTATTTTATCGGACAA
>JBBQWB010000174.1:0-3438 GCA_038210985.1 Bacteroidales bacterium | reverse complement strand
CCTCTATTCCTGCCTTTTTGAGATTAATGATTTTATTTTTCACCTCTTCGATATTCAGCTTCGTCCCTTTATTATAATCCATTAATCGTTGCTCATTAAAGGACTCAATACCTATAAAAATTCGTTTGAAATTCATTTTTTCTAACAAATCAATTACTTCATCGTCAATTAAATCAATTCGAGTTAAACCATGAAATTTAAAACTATAATTATTTTTTTTACAATGTTCAAAAATAGATTTTAAAACATATTTATTTAACGTGCAATTATCATCTAAAATTCGAATATCGGTATACTTATTTTGAGCAAAATAAGTTATTTCATTTAATATAAAATCGATATTTCGAAACATTACATGATCTAAATTATATGTTCTTATACAATAAGAACACTTGAATGGACAGCCAAAAGACAAATATGTAAATGCTGTTTTACCTCGACATAAAAATTCATAATATAAGTTAGGTTTTAACAATGAATAATCACAAGCTTCAATAATATTTGGATTAAACTCAATAGGGATTTTAGCATTCAGAACATTGAGTTTTTCAACAACAGAATCATATTGCATCGACAACAAAATAGCTCCTTCAAAGTCATTACCAAGAATGGCATCAAATTGAGGAAACTTCTCTGGATATAAGTCGGGCAAATAGCCAATTGCGATGAATTTAGAATCGATGTTGCTACGAAGCGACTCAATAAACTTTATTTCCTCATTTATAAAATCAACTGAAATTAAAAAAATAATTAAATCGGGGGAACACTTTTTAATTTCAGAAATAGTTTCTGTATACGTCAAATTTTGAGCAATGGCATCGATAAAAAAGAGCTGGTCGCCTTCCGATTTATTTTGTTTAATAATCGTAGCAACTCTTAGCAGTTCTATTGGTGGATACAAAAAACCATTAGCATAGTATGAACATGAGTATTTTCGTATAATTTTTTTTCGAAATGGTAAATTTAAAACGCAATAGTTCATGATAGTTATTTACTTTTCATTTAAATTATTGAAATCCCAAAACATCAATCTCTCAGCTAAGCGCTGTGGATCCCTGAATTCAATTTCGGACAATACCCTAAAAATGGGTATTTCAGAAAAGTATTTTATAGCTTCAAATTTAATTTTTTCATCTGAAACTTTACTTAAGACTTCCGATAGAAATTGATTATAAAATTTAACTTTTTCTTTTTTTTCTATCTCATTTGAATCGGTTTCTTGAGTTATAAACCATGAAATATTTTTTTGAACTTCTTTGAAAAAGTAGTTATAATCCGTTTTTACTTTTCTATATTTAGATTCTCGCTCAATTGCATTTTTCCACCAACCCTCCAGCTGACTAATTAGTGAATAATATCTATTAAAATTTCCTCTAACATTTTCCATATTCTCAAATGAGTAGAATTTCAAGTATGAAATGTGTTCTTTTAAAGTATCAGCCTTTTCGTTTATCAATGTACAATTCGGAGGATAAACCACAGTATTAAAAAAAACAGGAACATCCTGCGTATTTGCAAACTCAATAATACTAGGCATTTCACGTATATTTTGCTTCATTGGACAAGTTTTTACGGATATAGAAGTACCTGCTTTATGAGTATAATTCAAAAAGTACTGAAAATTATCCAGCAGGTTACGTAATTTGCCATTTTTTCTGATATAAGCATAATTATCCTCATCCAAAGAATCAATAGAGACAGAAATACTAAAATTTAATTTATTCAAATACTCTTTAACTTTTTCATTTAAAACACTTCCATTGGTCGTCAATGAAACTTTAACCTTAGGATTAATGAGTGATAAATGTTCCCAAATATCAAAGTATATTTTATTCAAAAAAGGCTCCCCTCCCGAAAATGCAACATCTTTTAAATATGGCAAATAAGGCATCAACTTCTCCACAAATTTATCATCATATGGATTTTTATACAAATTTTCTTTTTCTCTATTCTGACGAACACTTGACGACAATTCTCCATTGCACATGATACATTCCAAATTACACTGATGGCTAATTTGAAATTCAAATGATGTAGGGTAATTTGATTTGTCATTAACTAGATAATCATAGCGAAATGCATCTACTGAGTAATAATTTTTTTTTATTAAATTTGAATAACACACCTCGCAACCCTGCGAAAAATCAAACTTAAGCAAATGACTTCTTAACTTTTTAAGTTTTTCCCCGAACCAAACCTCATCTATAGAATCTTCGGAATAATTACCCAAGGGCTCTCTTTTATTATACCAACATGACATAATACGTCCATATGGAGCAAAAAACAGCGAATTAAAAGGAGCCAAACATATCGGAACATTAGAAACATCTCTGATACTTTGGTACTTTTTTATTTTTTTTATTTTCTTATATTTATCAAACATTAATTATATTTTTCGTGAATAAAAATTCTACTAAAAATTCTATCTGGACTATTGGTAACAAATTCGGGCAACAAAAATGAAATAGGCACTTGACTTAATAAAGCTAAATACGCTTCTTTTTGGTCAGAATTATTTATTTTTTCGACAAACACTTCAAAATTTTGTTTTACTGTATTATATTGTTCTTTTTGATTAATTTCTATCAATCGATGTTCAATTTTCGACCAAATATCCTCCGTAATATTATTTTCAGAATTGAAGTCCTTTTTAAAATCATTGGTCTTTTTTTGTTGAATAACAGAATCAATATGTGCAATTATTCCATTATATGCAGCATCGTTTAATTTTTCCAAATCAGTTTGTATTTTAGGTTTATTCACAGATAAATTTTTTGAAATTTTTTCAAGCTGATCAACAGACAATATTGCAATACTATGCTGAATAGGAAATACCACTTTATGAACAGTAATTCGAACATTCTTCTGATTAAAAAAACTCAAATAATCACTAAATTCGGTAGCATTTTGTTTTAAAAGACAAAAACTTACTCCAATTTCTCTATTAAACTTTTTTGATAGTTCCCAAAAAAGATCAAAATTTCTCATCACTGTCTTAAAATTTGCCCCTTTGCGAATAGAAGCATATGTAGATTCAACAATAGAATCAATAGAAAAAGAGACATTTACATTCCCTTTTGTGAATAATTCCATTATCTTATCATTAAACACCGTTCCGTTGCTTTGAATATATATTTTACATTTGGGGTTTAATTCAATTATTTTATTCCAAATATCAAAATATATTTCACTTAAAAAGGGTTCTCCGCCTGAAAAACGAGTTACTTTTAGATGGGGAATAAATTCTTCTAATTGCTTAACAAACAAATCGTCATACTTTATTTGATAATTGGGCTCACATTCAAGCTTAGTACGAATTGTACTTGAATTTTCGCCATTACACATAATACATTGTAAATTACAAACATTATCAAGCTCAAAATCTATAATTTGCGGATAACGTGATTTCTTTACAACATCATTCAAATCATAATTTCT
>JBBQWB010000173.1:0-3439 GCA_038210985.1 Bacteroidales bacterium | reverse complement strand
GAATATTGGGAACAATTTGTTACATTAGCTATGGAACAAAATATTAACCCATTATGGATGAATAGAGTGCTGGATGTTGATTGGGTAAAATTAACCGATGATGTTAAAGCTGATATTGAGATTGCAAAAAATTGCGAAGTAAAATAGCAAGCTTTAAAAGTCAATTCAATAAAAAGTAGTATTTATTATTTTAGCATTAAATTTTAAATTAAAATTAGCAATGAAAACATTTTTATTATTTCTGTTTAGTGTAGTGTCTTCAGCTTTGATGGCAATCAACCCTATCTTACCAACAACAGCATTCATTCCCGATGGCGAACCTCATGTTTTCGAATACAAAGGCGAAAAACGTGTTTATATCTATGGTTCACGCGATGAAATGGTTACGGCGTTCTGTGGTCTTGGTCACGATGTTTGGTCTGCTCCGGTTGATAACTTAACACAATGGACAAACCATGGCGAAGTATTTAATGTAAAACAAATTCAAGATCTGGGATTTGGTTTAACCAATGGTCAACAATTGTATGCTCCTGATTGTGCTTACAATCCAATTACAAAAAAATATTATATGTATGTGTTTTTGGGTCAAAAATATAAAATGGATGGCAAAGAAGGCCCTTTGGCTGGAACTAAAAATTACATGCCAAATTTTGAAAATTTTGGACCAAGATGCTTTGTTATCGAAAGCGAAAGTCCCGCTGGTCCGTTTGTTAATCCTATACCTTGCGATTGGCCTGCTGGTAACGAAGCTGGAACATTTGATCCTTCTGTTTTAGTTGACCAACAAGACGATGGTTCAATACGAGTTTATGCCTATTGGGGAATGAGAAAAATGGATCGTTGGGCCGAAATTGACCCTAAGGATATGCACACAATTATTAACCCACAAACAAAGCAACCCGATCGGAATGCTTTTCATAAAACATTGCCCGAAGAAAGCGAAACATTCAAAAGTACTCTTTTTGAAGCATCGTCAATTAAAAAGATTGCTAAAAACAAATATGCATTCATCTATTCGGCAATTGAGCGTAATTCGGTGCTAACCTATTGTTACAGCAATAGCCCCGAAGGACCATGGAGTTACGGCGGTAGAATAATCGATGCACAAATAAACTGGCAAGGTGGAAATAATCACGGTAGCATTTTTAGTATCAACAACGATTGGTATGTTAATTATCATCGCCACACAAGCCCACGATTTAGCCGTCAAGCTATGATTGAGCCTATCAATCTTTCGTATGATGGAGATAAATTAGTTATTCCGACAGTAGAAATGACTTCGCAAGGTGTCGAAAAAAACGGACTTGACGCTTTTAAACGATATAACGCAAATGTAATGTGTTATAAAACTAAAAATGTTTTTGTTGATGGGAAACAACGAAATACTGACGGTTTAGACCCTGTTGTGAATGTTGACGGAAAAACTGTAATTGGATATAAATACCTCAACTTTGGCAATAAATCGATTTCGGATAAGGATAATTTAGTGTTTAAACTTAACATTAAAAAACTCGAAAACGTTGAAATAAGTATCCAATTGGCAGTACCTACAAGTACAGATGATAAGATAAATCCAGTTGAAATTACCAAGTTCAAGCTACAAGATTACATCACGACTAACGATACCTTGTACCACGAAATTTCGATTCCTATCAAAAACATTTCCGCCAATAAACTATTAAATGAAATTGGTGGAATTGCAGGTAAAAAGGCGCTGTATTTAGCTTTTACTGGCGATGGTAAAGATTTATGTCAACTAAAAGAAATTGAATTCTCAAAAAGAAATTCAAAAACTCCAAATCCATTAAACGAAATTAAAATTTCTACCGAAAATACTATCAATGGAAAAGTTACAGCCTTGCCGAGTAGAGCTAGAATGGGTGAATCTGTTAAAATAACTGTTGAACCCAAAGCTGGATATACATTAGAGTCAATAAATGTAAAAGGCAAATGCGGTAAGAAAATAAAAATTCAAAAAAACTGTACTTCACAGTATGCATTAGAAAATTATAACTTCCCAATGCCGAATGATGAAGTAATTATTGAAACTAAATTTAAAAAATAGGTAACTGTTTAGGATGTTTAATAATTTAAAATGAAAAAAAATGCTCTTAGTTTTTCAATACTTGTGTTTGTTCTCTTAACTATAAACGTGAAAGGACAATCATTAAAAGACAGAATAATAAAAGATTATTCTGTTGAAAATTGGGGAGAATTTGAAAGTAGAATCCAATTTGATATAAAAAATATAAAGGAAAAAGGGATAAAACCCTTTGGGAAAGACTCCACAAAGTTATTAACTGGATACAGTTACGGCGAATTTTACGATTGGGATTTATATTTTGAAAATATTTACATGTCCTATTTTGGAGTTTCAGAATATTGTTTTTCAAACTTAAAAGCTTTTCTTAAACGCCAAGATGTAAGCGGATTTACTTCTCGAACTCTAAAAGCCCCACGGCAAAAGCAACAATTTAAGCCATTTCTGGCACAAATAGCTGTTTTAGGTAGTAAGCAAATTAATAATTATCAGTGGTTGTTGGAAAAAGTAGATGGCGATAAAAACACCTTTACTTTTCAAATCTCTTATTATGAGAGATTAAAGAAGTCTGTTGATTATTGGTTTTGGTACGACGATAACGACAAAAATGGCTTACCTGTATGGAATAGTTCAGACCATAGTGGTATGGATAATCAAATTTCTAGGGTTGGAAATGTTAACGAATTTAAGGCGGAAGGTGTGGACCTAGCATGCTACCTCTATCGGGAACTAAAATCATTAGCTTTTATTGCTGAAAAACTAAATGAAAAAGAAGACGTAATTATTTTTAACAAAAAAGCGGATGAGCTTGCCATCAATATAATGCAGACTTTTTGGGATGAGAAAGATGGTTTCTTTTACGATAGAAACGAAAGAACTTCTAAAAGTATAAAAGTGAAATCTGTTGCAGGGTTTATGCCATTGTACATTGGTATTGTGCCAAAAGATAAAGCTGAACGAATAATAAAAGAGCACTTGTTAAACGAAGATGAATTTTGGTTAAAGTATCCTGTTGCATGTTATGCTAAAACAGAACCAGATTATTCTCAAACGGTTCACGATTGGGGCTGTAATTGGCGAGGAACGACATGGATACCAACAAACTATATGATAATCCACGCATTAAATGATTATGGTTATAAGAAAGAAGCAAAGGAATTAGCTCAAAAGACGTTTGACCTTGTTTTTAAAGAAAACAAAGTAACAAGAGAATATTTTAATGCAGAAACAGGAAAAGGTCTTGGCTTAAATCCATTTTGGGGCTGGTCAACCTTGGCATACTTTATTCCTTTTGAATTAGAAATGGGATATAACCCAATGGAGTTGAATGACAAACCCATTCAGAATATTGGAACTAAGGTGTTTGGCATTAACTTCAATGAATAATTATAAATGCTA
>JBBQWB010000172.1:0-3463 GCA_038210985.1 Bacteroidales bacterium | reverse complement strand
TTTGAGTAATTGTCAGCACGTCCTTTCACCCCTTTTAAGTGTTCATCTACCTAAAAGGATAATTGATTAGGATTGTACTGGCAATTACTTTTTGTCATTTTTGATTGCCGTTTTGTTCATTTCTATTTTACCATAAACAATAGCGCTAACTTTTTAACAATTATTTGTTGTCAGAAAACCAAATGGCAGGAATTTTTCACTAGAGGCTGCTAGTAAATGAAATGATTATTCTTGAGCATGTAAGTGTAAGACCTCGGATGAAAGGGAAACTATGAAAAAGTACTTCCCAAAAAATGTTTGTATCATATATAGACGAAAAACTCAAATCGTAATTTTACATATAAAATAAAGAAAATTAAAATTATAATTTGTCTGAGTTTTCACATCAAAGACAACCAAATAGCCGAAACTTGATTAAAAATTATTGTAAGTAGAGCACAATTTAAATTAAATTTGGAGGCGACTATGGATAATTATTTTGGCAAATATTTTTCGTTAAATGAGGTAATAATTAGCAAATTTTTAGGGAACATAACTATAGTAAAAATTGAAGAAAACTGTATTACTATTGAAACTAAAGGAAATAATAAAATTGAAATGGCATACAGTTTGTTTGGCTCTGTTGTATTTATTGACGAAACTCATTTAAATATTGAATATACATCACATATAGATTATTTTAATCGTTATGAGATTGAAAATAAAATTGATATTAAAACGCCAACTGATAAAGTTGATCAACTAAATGCAGACTTAATTAAAAATTCAGTGATCAATAACGTTAACAAATCAAAATCAGCAAATATAAAAAAAATAAAAATTCAATTGATAGATATGTTAAAAACAAAGTACGGATTTGATGGATTATATCACTATACCGATTTTCATAATTTTATTAAAGTTATGGAAATCAAAAAACTTCTAAGTCGCTCAAAGGCTACTGAAATAGGTTTTGTAGATGCAGCGAACACTTCAATAATTAAACACACAAGTGATTTTGTAAAAAGACAAGTTAGATTTTATTATAAAGAAAAGACACCAACTTTTTTTGATAATGAAGGTATAAAATTGGATAATGGTCACCCTCATATGCCTTTGCCAGTTATTTTATTGTTTGATGAAAACTTGATATTGAATGAAAATGTTACTTTTACAAATGGATGTGCAGGTAGTAATATTTCAGAATTAACTTCAGATCCGAAAGAAGCTTTAAATTATGATTGGATGACTATTTTTAAGAGGGGGCCAATTGATTATTATGAGGATAAAAGAAAAATTGTTAATAGGCGAAACAGCGAATTATTAATTTCTGATGAAGTTGATTTAATCCAACTAAAAAAAATAATATTTAGATCAAAAGCTGACCTAAATAATGCAATTTCTATTTTGGGTAATAATCTTAAATTTACTTTAGACTTCAATGAAGAAAAATTTAATTATAATAACAACTTTTTAAAAGAATATGATATTGGGTATCAAAATGATAAAGTTTATATGGCATTAAATTATTATAGAAATCCCTCAAAATATGACCATAAACTACTAATTAATTATAAAGACGGATATATTGATAAATTAGATAAAGATAAAATTAATGAATTAGTCGGTAATACAAAAAAAATAAATAAATATATTACATTTGACTATTATATGCTTTATAAGCCAATTCGAAATTCTGGTATCAGAAAAATAGAATATTTTATGAATGATCATTTAAGTGCAATATGGAAGGGGTAAACATATGATAAAATATACAAAAAGTTCAGTTTTTAATGTAGATGTAGAAGTAGATGCAATTGTGAACACTGTTAATTGCTTAGGTGTAATGGGTGCTGGAATTGCGCTAGAATTTAAGTTGAGGTATCCGTTGATGTATAATGATTATGTACTTAAGTGCAACGAAAAAATGATTAATGTTGGAAAAGTCGATTATTACAAGGGTGATTACTCAGAAATAATAATTAACTTTCCTACAAAATGGCATTTCAAATACCCTTCAAAAATGAAGTGGGTTGAAGATGGTCTTAAAGATTTTATAAAAACATACAAAAAATATGATGTTAAATCAGTTGCTTTTCCTAAACTTGGAACAAATAATGGAGGATTAGAATGGAATTCTGTTAAATTATTAATGGAAAGGTATTTATCAGATTTAGAAATAGATATATATATTTGCCTAGATGATTTGGACATTCCTGAAGGCGTAGAGAAGCAAATGTTAGAGCTTTTTAATTCTGTTAAGATTTCGGATTTAGAAAAGACCATAAAATTGAATAAAACTCAAAAAAAAAACCTTTAATAAACACGACCGTATATTAGATTTTGGATGATATCCGAAACCGATAAAATTGGAATGAAAACATACAGCCAAATTTTTACGCATTTTTATGAATGTGCTATGAATGGCAAGTCAAATATTGTAGGAAACATTGAAGAAACAATTGAACAACTTACAATTTTTGATATTTGATTATTGTTCATAGTTCCTAGATGTTTTACGATGGAAAATTCAATTTTAACTTTGTGATGATATGAAAGAACAACGGTAGATTTTCAATCTGATTTTTCAGCTAATACGATACTTAACTCCGATTTTTTAATGTAACTAGGACAATGTGAACAACGAAGATCATTAGCACAAAAATCAGATGAATTAGCGTGACAATTAAAATTGTTTATTGTCCCAATTTAAATCGCGATTCTAATCCTGATGTCTTTTGCTTTTTTTTGATTGTTAAACTAAGGGCAAATTATCTACAATATAATAGAATGAAAGAAGTGTGGTGCGATGAGAATAAATAAAAAAAATATGACAAAGTCAGTGGGCAATTTAAAAAACAATATAGTGGTGAAAGAGAATAATGGAAAGTTGGAAAATGGCCAGTTATTCAAAATCAGCGAGAAACATTTTAAAAATGATTTGTTAGAACTTCTGCTTATTGGAATGAAACCGGAGTTTCAAGAATCATTTTTCACGAGTCAGACGCGACAAGCTTTTCAAGAAATAGCATATGAAGCACTAACAAAAGCAAAATTCATCAGCCAAAAAGCGGCATCTTCTGTGGTTAGAGAAAAATTAATTATTGAGATAAATGAGTTTTTACCAGCCTTTATTCATCTACTTGATCAAAAGTCATTTGAAATAGCCGCATACATCCAAGGAGAGACATCATTAACGTCAAGAGCGTTAGCTAAATGTGTTTACTATTTTACTGTAGAAATAAGTGACACTATAAAAAACTCTAAACCAGAAGAGGCTCAAGTATGGTTAGCTGCTTTGACATCGAGTAGTGATGATATATTGTGTTTTCTAGGGCTCAAACATTTCTATAACACTATTGAAATATATAAAATTTCAAAGGCAAAGAAGCAATGGAGTATGCCTATTGCAACACAATATATAAGCTTTTTTGTGATGCAGCAAACCTTGACAACGACTCAGAAAAGGTTGAAAGAATTTGCC
>JBBQWB010000171.1:0-3492 GCA_038210985.1 Bacteroidales bacterium | reverse complement strand
ATAACGCTGCGATCGGCAAGCTGTTATTCCGTGTTTTACAAATTTTGTGCTACTGCATCTGGAGCAAAGGTTTGACTTTGACATTCTATGAATTAAAATATTATACTTACTAATTTACGAATTACAAATAAAGCAATTTCTTGATAATAATCAAAATAATATATTGACATAACTAAATAAATAGCATCTTTTTTAAATTAATTTTTTGATAAAAATATTTTGGAAAGCGAAAAAAAACAAGATTATTCCTAAAGTTAACCTAAAATATAGATTTTGCTTCCACTGAAATTATAATAGAATAACTAAGTTGAATAAAATATCATAATCTATACAATTGTAATAAAATAATTAAAATGTTAAAAATAATTATAAGAATTATTCGACACAAAAATTGAAAACGTGCATTGTTCGATATTAATTAATTCAAAAAAACAATCAATTTAATAATTATAAAAGGTGAAAAAATATGCCAAACGAACATTTAGAACTGCTTGAAAAGAACAAACAATGGGTGCAGGAAACTCTCGAATTAGATCCGGATTTTTTTACCGAATTGTCCAAAGGACAAGCCCCAAAATTTCTTTGGGTTGGTTGTTCCGATAGTCGTGTGCCTGCTAATGTAATTACAGGTACTAAATCCGGAGATGTTTTTGTGCATCGAAACATTGCAAATGTTGTCGTTCATACAGATTTGAATTGTATGAGTGTATTGCATTTTGCTGTCGAAATACTGAAGGTGAAACATATCATCGTTTGCGGGCATTATAGTTGTGGTGGTATCAAAGCGGCTTTGACCAATAACGACCATGGATTGGTTGTAAATAAATGGCTTCGGAACATTAAAGATGTATATGCCAAACATAGCTCGGAACTCGAAGCAATCGAAGATCCAAACCTCAGATCTAATAGGCTTACAGAGCTGAATGTGATCGAAAGTGTTAACAACATTGCCCAAACATGTATCGTCCAAAAAGCTTGGAAAAGACAATCGCTGAAAATCCACGGATGGGTATATGGTCTAAATGATGGTATTATAAAAGACCTCAATGTAATGGTGCACGGATTAGACGATATTGAGCCAATTTATAGATTTGAATAAAAATGCAGGTCAAATCTTGACAACTGATAAATGACAGAGCCCACTTGTTTGAGTTTGCTCGTTAATAAAATGGGTACCATTTTGCGATGGAACCCATTCTATTAAAATATATGCTCAAGCATGATTAAAACGGTACATCGTCATCAGCATTTGAATCATCGTTGTATTCGGGGCTCGGTTCGAAAGATTTCGATGGTGCAGGAGATTGACTTGGAGTGTAAGAACTACCACCACCACTACCACCAGAATACGAGCTACCACCCTCAGGCTTATCAAAAACTACCAATTCCCGAGCAAGTACTTCTGTAACGTATCGAGTAACTCCGTCTTTTCCCTCATAAGAGCGATGGCGAAGAGCACCTTCTACATATACTTTGCTACCTTTTTTTAATCTTTGGGACACATAATCTGCCAAGCGTTCCCACGCCACTACATTGTGCCATTCGGTATTGTCTTTCCATTCGCTTGTAACTTTATCTTGATATCTTTCTGATGTAGCGACACTGAAGCTACATACAGATTTGCCTTGAGGAGTTGACCTTAATTCAGGGTCTTTACCTAAGTTACCAACCAAAATTACCTTATTTACACTTAATGCCATTTTTATTTCCTTTAATTTGCATTGCTAAAAATGCAAAATACACAAAATATTTAAAAAAACTTTCAAAAATATATAATTTGAAAACCTATACCGCTATAATTATCAAAATTATCATAAAACATACCATGCATACTCGAGCCCGCATATTTATAATAGCCAAGAAACAAACCGAAATTTTTGAAAAATTTCATATTCACACCTAATTGAGCAGCCACATTTGTTCTGTTGGACTCGCCCTTTCTAATGTCCAATCCACCCGATAGCTCAAAGTAATTTGATATTCTTTTAGTAAAATCTATTCCAATGTATGGTATTAGCTCGTTCAAATGACCTGGCGTTGTAGAATACACAAAAATTCCGCCACCATAAACCCTAAATGGTAAGAGTTGGCTTTTACCGATATATGCTAATGATAAATCTACAAACTCACGGCTATAGACAAAAGGCATTTTGAAGAAAGTGCCACCTAAAGAGTAACCATCTACAAGGTGGGAGGATATGTGCGCAATTCTAAGCCGTGTAGCGAAATCCTGTTCAAATGCTTCAAACTTCATTGCTGAATTTACACCGAAATAATAATCTGAGGTTTCTACAGGGAATTTGAAGTTTTTCTCCGAGCGTAATCTTGTATAAGTAAAAAAATCTCCGCCTATGCTAAGCTCGGTCTTTTCATCAAGATTGAACCGATATAAGTCGAACGATGCGCCTATATCGAGCCTTAAATTATTGTCGTCTAAATTGATTACACTTCCAATTCGGGGCTCGAAGATTGCAGAAGTGTAGGGCTTAAATAACAAAACCTCATCATTTGCTAACAATGTGAGCGAACATAGGAAATATAGAAATATTATCTTTTTCATATCGAATCCAAATATTTTAATTTAACTATAGTTGAATGATTAATTGACAATAAAACGTTAGAGAGCTATTTCTTAAATGACAATAATATAGCTCAAATCAGAAATAACTAACATTGTTAATTTAATTGTGGAATTGTCATTATCTCTAACTACTGCATATAATTAATTAAAAAAACACAACAATATTCAAGCAATAGTAACGGACAAATCAACAAAAATTGTGTACTGATTACAAAAACATACAATGATATCGAAAAATTTTGCACAGGAACATAAATTAGTGCATTTTAAAAATAATGTTAAATTAATAATGAAGTTGATGCAGAAAAGAATGGCAACTTCATCGGGGGCTTGGTGGTTGGCAAAAAATCGTAAGCTACTCTTCGGTTTGTTGATGCGACAGACACCGCAACAATATGCTTATAACTCACCACTGATTTGGAGCGACCCGAATGAGCTTTTTAAAATAATTTAATAATAAATTCTTCTATTTAATTAATTATTATTTGGTGATAAAATGGCAGCTACGGCAAAATTAGAAAATTTAGATTTTAATAAAGTTTGGTTGATGTTTCAGGAAACTGATAGACAGTTTAAAGAAACGAAAGATCAGCTTCAGGCGACCAAAGAAATTCTTGATTCAAAGTTTCGAGAAACTGATAGTCAGTTTAAAGAAACGAAAGATCAGCTTCAGGCTACCAAAGAAATTCTTGATTCAAAGTTTCGAGAAACTGACAAGAAGTTCCAAGAAACTGATAAGCAGCTTAGAGAAATGATTTCAGAACAAAAGAGAATTGATAAAAAATCAAGGGATTTGGAACATTTGTTTACTTCGAAATGGGGTGAACTTATTGAAACTTTGGTGGAAGGTAAATTGGTTGAGCTTTTAAATCAACGTGGAATACCTGTAAATCAGACAACTCGCCGATATG
>JBBQWB010000170.1:0-3516 GCA_038210985.1 Bacteroidales bacterium | reverse complement strand
TTTATAAAATAGTTCTTTAATTGTAACGTTATGACCCCCAAACCCCCAAATGGGGGCTTAAGACGCAGTCTTTTAAAAAAAACATATGAGTTTCTACTGTTGAAATAAAGCAATACTAATCAAAATCCCCCATTTGGGGGTCAAAAAAAGTAAAGAAAATATTTAAACTTGACTAAAGCAGATAAGCAGTATAAATAATATACTATTTTCACAAAAAATAAGAATAGAACGCGGACGGAGTATTCCGACGTGCCGACAAGTCGGCATTGGGGATTAAGCGGATAAAAACGGATAATATTTAGACGGATTTAAAACGGATTTAAGTCATGCAAGCATGACTGATAATACAATAGTAGATTGAAAAATCATTTCGACTTGTCGAAATTCTTATCCGTTTTTTATCCGCTAAATCAGCGTTTATCCGCCTTCCATGCTTATTATTTACTTTAATTCTACTCTAGCAATTTAATATTTCGACCCCAAAACCCCCAAATGGGGACTTTCAGACGCAGTTTGTGTAAATCTGAATTGCGTAAGTCGACTCCTAATTTTACTTCTAAGCCCTCCATTTGGGGGTTCGGTGGACAATATAGAATTTGTTTCTTTTATTTTAGTAAAGTAGAATTAATATGATTATAGAATATTATTTTTTCCCAATTAAAATGAAACTATAACTTTAAAAACAGCAAATTAGATGAAGAACAATCACTACCATACCATAATTGTAGGAGGTGGCATAGCGGGCTTAACGGCAGCGGCTTATATGGCTCGAGAAAAGAAAAACGTTCTACTTATCGAAAAAAATGCTGAGTGTGGTGGCTTAGTTAGTTCATTTAAACACAAAGGTTTTCAATTTGAAGCCGGCGTTCGTGCACTTGAAAATGCTGGGATTATTATTCCAATGCTCGAAGATTTAGGTATCAAACTTGACTTTGTGAAAAGCCCAGTTACAGTAGGTATTGAGAAAGATGTATTGCACATAAAAGACAAAAATAGCATCAGAGATTATGAACTTCTTTTAAAAAAATACTATCCTGAAAGTAATGATGAAATTGAGGCTACAATAAAGATCATTCGAAAGGTAATGAAGCACATGGACGTGCTTTATGGTGTTGCCAATCCGTTTTTTAAAGATTTAAAACACGATAGAAATTACATATTCAAAGAGCTTTTGCCATGGCTACCAAAATTCATTTTCACAATTGGCAAAATCAATAAAATGAATATGCCAGTTGAGAACTACCTTGAGACTATCATAAAAAACCAATCACTTCGAGATATTATCTCACAACATTTCTTTCGACAGACACCTACTTTTTTTGCACTTAGCTATTTTTCATTGTACCTCGATTATCAATATCCTATCAACGGAGTTGGTTCATTGGCCGATGCTGTTTTCAACAAAGTGCTTGAATTGGGCGGGGAAGTGAAAACAGAAACAACGATTACCGAAATAAATGCAACAGAGCAATGGGTAAAAGACGCACAAAACAATATCTATACTTACGATAAACTTATATGGGCTGCCGATTTAAAATACTTTTATAAAAACACAACTGTTCAAGGGTTAGCTTCAAAAGTTCAAAAGAAATTTGAGCTTGAAAAAAAAGAAATGCTTGAAAGACGAGGTGGTGACTCCGTTTATTCCCTTTTTTTAGAAGTAGACGAGCCACTCAAAACCTTTAAAGATATTGCAAGCGGTCATTTCTTTTATTCTCCTTCTCGAAAGGGGCTGGGGAATCTGCATACTCTAGACCTAAACCGACTAATAGATAATTGGTCGACAATTACAAAGGATGAATTATACGTTTGGTTAGATAAATTTACCGAGTTAAATACCTATGAAATTTCGATACCCGGATTAAAAAACACAAGCTTTGTTCCCGAAGGCAAAACAGGCATCATTATTAGCTTTTTAACTGAATTTGATTTATTCACAAAACTCAAAGAACTAGGTTGGTACGAGGAATTCAAACAGGAACTTGAAACAAGAATTGTAAACGTTATAACCAATTCTATTTACCCCATGCTTAAGGAAAAGCTAATGGAAAGCTTTAGTTTCACGCCACTCAACATTCATAACCGTGTTGCCAGTTCCGAAGGAGCAATTGTAGGTTGGTCGTTTCTGGAATCCATTCCTGTTCCCAATAGAATACAAGATTCTCAAAAATCAGTTATCACCTCTATTCCAACTATTTTTAAGGCCGGACAATGGACTTATAGCCCAGCGGGTGTACCCATGTCTATTTTAACTGGAAAGTTAGCCGCAGATAGAGCATGTAAATAAAAGGTTTCAAAATTTTCAAAATACAATAAGTCCAAATAACAAAATACACTTACTATTTGCTCAAGTCAACACACAATACAAAATCACAAAATAGCTTGTTTGTCTTCTATCGCTTTTTTTTGCAGATCCCTATTTATCGGTACAATCAGACAAGTAGACTTAGGGCTGAGACAGTTAAAATTTTTACAAATCTCCGTGAGTTAACAAATAACGACCGTAGAAAGTAAAATAGACAGCATAAAAAGTATTTAAGACTTCGTCAGTAAATATATAACTACTGTCGTAAATTCCTGATACTGAAATCAATTCACTGCAATTTTAGGTCTAAAAGAATGATAAAATAGATATGTTTATGCCGCATTAACTACATACCAAAAGAAGCCCGATTCGTGAATCGGGCTTCTAACAATTGGTATTTCCACTGAATAATTGAAAAATAGCTATTATTTCAGCAAGCTATTGACCATATTCAGCAATAACTTGGCTGCGATAGGGTCTGTTGTCGATTTTTCTACTGCCATGGACGATATGATGATACTTCCATTGTCGTTCAGTTTCAAGAGTGGAAAGCCTTTGATTGTATTCATAAAATCAGTTCTTTCATTCATTTCTCCAACAATATATCCATGAATTTTGGTTTGCGATGCTAACAATTCAAGTTTTGGATTTCGGTTCACTTTGTATGATTCGTAACAAACCATCGGGAGTTCCCTTTTATTGTTATTAAAATAGCGTAAATCCATCATATTAATTCCATCGAACACTGTAGATTCTGGAATTTCTAAATTAGCAATATCTCCTTCGGTTGGCACTATCCAGTCGGTAATATATTCTGGGAACATGGTTTTAGCTGCATTCGGAGCATTTAACAACAACACTTTGCTTCCTTTTAAAACTGATTTCCGTATGGCTTCAATTTCTAATTTCGATACATTTTTCGAAGTATCTAATCCTGAGAAAATATACAAATCTGCATTCGTTTTTAAAGCTTCGGTAACAGTGGCAGACTGTGTTCCGTTTATTCCAACAAAATCAAGTGCTTTTTTAATTTTGTTAAAATCAACCAACACAATTTTTTTATCTGCAATGCTTGATTGTACCCAAGATTTCTTGGCAAATATTAGATTGTATTCGTTCTGTGAAACAATTATATTATTTTCTTTTAATTCGAGCATCAATTTTCCGTTGGTTTTCTGAGAATTAAAAGTTTCAGGAATCACAATTGAAGG
>JBBQWB010000169.1:0-3557 GCA_038210985.1 Bacteroidales bacterium | reverse complement strand
GGTGTTTCTTGATTGATGTTCGAACATTTTTTCAGGAAAATCCGAATTCCAAATTTTAAAATCCAATTGCTCGGGCGGGCAAAAAGGAAGGGGGTTGGGGGGAAGGAATTTTTGCCCGCCCTCGCTTTCCGATTCCAATTTTTTTCCGCCGCCGCCGAATTTCGTGCCAGTGAAACTGGAGCGCCGCGCTTCGCTTAATTGCTTGCTTCTGCGAAAGCAATCTGCGCAACCCGTTTCAATTTATTATCGTTTGAATTTTCAATCAACATCAACTCATTTAACAATAATTTCTTAGCTTCACTAATACCCCTTTTATTTAAAGGTAATCCAAATATTTTTACCTTATTTGACGTTTGATTTATCGGATTATCATAGCATATTTCTTTTATTTCGATCTCTGCTGATGGGTAGCACAGAAGGCCGTACTTTGTTTCGGTTTTACTAAATGATGTATATGCTAATAATTGATGTAAATCTCGCCTATGTTCTTCTTTTAGAATTTCACTATTCCCGAATTTATTATAAAGGTTAGATTTGTACTTCGCGTCTATAAAGATTACCGTTTCGCCTTTTTGTAATATCGCGTCAGGCTCAAGATGATTTAATTCCCATGCGTACTGTCGCATTGAATATCCAGGAAACCTATAGTTTGATAACAAGCGACTCCCAGATTCTTTAGCTACTTCTTTAAAAATATACTGTACAAACTTTTCAAATACATCTGAAAAATCTACTCTCCAGGCCGTACTATCAGTAAAATTAATGTCTAAAATCCGATTTGCCTGGAGCTTACATTTTTTAACAGTAGGACTGTCGGAAAATCTTACTTGGATTGAACTAGTTTTCAGGGGCAAGTGATCATATAATCTTTCTTCTAAGATATCCAATCTACTTCGAATGTTTAACTTAATTCGCAAAGGAGTATTGGCAGATAGCAGCTCGAGCTTGCACAAATCAAACACGTATCTAATATGAGAATACTCTGTGTGAAATTCGCTCAATATATTTTTTCCAACTGGGAAACGTAATTTATTTTCTGCTTTAAATTCTGTTTGAATATATCTATTCCAATTTATTTGACCTTTCGGCTCATCTATAATTTTTTCAATTCTGTTGAATTTTTTCCAAGGCCGCTTAGTCATTTCTTCCAGGATAAAAATAAATTTTGCAGCCTCAAGATACATAGGCGGTCTAAAATTTCGACCCGAGGCTAATGGCAAACTATCTATCACCTGAGGGCTTATCTCGCTACCAAGCAAATTTAGAATTTCGATGTAGTCTTCATATCTGTTTTTCCCTGTATACCTGGGTACAACAACAAAATCTCCAATCTGTTTCCCTGTATCTGGTGAACGTAATGGAATGGATCCAATAAATTGAGATGTTCTAAATACTATAGACGAGTGCTGGTCGGATCCAATAATGTACGGGGTTACTCCAAGAAAATTAAAAACTTCAGAATTGTAATCTACAAACTTTTGAAGATGCTGACCTATATACCTTTTGTCGGCTTGTGGAAACCACTTTTTTTGTAAAACGATACCTCTCAAGGGCACTGTTTTCTCAGTCAAACATGGTATCTCACAAAATACATCTAACGATTTATTCATATTATTCAAAGAGAGAGGTTAATTTTTGACATGAAATACTTGTTAAATTCTTCCTTTGCACTATTCAATAAGCCTTCTTGAAGATATTCGCGAATGAGAGGATAAATTTCGTATCTAATTCTATTTTTCATTTCAGTGTCAGAGGCTGCCAAAAAATATCCTTGGCCAGGCTGAAGAGACAACTCATTTGATTTTGCGTACCAATCAAAAATTCTATGGATTTCGTTAAAATCTTCTAGATAAAATTGATCTGATGAAATCACTCTGGGAATAATGGTATACCATGCAAACCTTCGTCGTAAGGCAAAATCCACAACAGCCAAACTTCTATCTGCCGTATTCATTGTCGCAATAACAAATAAATTTTCAGGTATTTTATCAACTTTTAATTCAGGAGTTATATCTATTTGAACATTTGAAATGTCCTGCTTATGCTCAAATAGATAAAAAATAGGTCCAAGTACATTTGATAAATTGGCTCTATTAATCTCATCAATAATAAGTACGGTAGGCTCTTTAGAATCTAGTGCATATTTCAGAGCTTCTACAAAAATCCCATTTTCTGCGGCGTAGGAAAGGGAGTCTGACTTAACATTAGGTCTAATGCCATAAATAAAATCAGAATATGAAGTTTCGGCGTGAAATTGGGTAAAAAATATTCTCGCTTTTAACTTATCAGCAATAAGTTTGGCCAATCTAGTTTTACCAGTTCCTGGCGCGCCTTGAACAATTACATATTTTCTTTCTTTCAAAAGACTAAGAACTTCTTTTTCATCATCACACTGTTGCTGTTTTACAAAAGGTAACAACGCATCTGATATTGCTTTTCTATGTGTATTATTTGTTGGCCATTCTCTTAATTCTGCATAACCAGCAACAAAAGCTGAAATAATTCTTTTTCCAGCATCAGATTCAGGATCGTCAACAATCTGGCAAACTGGCAGCACCTTCGAATATGTTTTTATAGTATTTTTAATATGTTGGAGGTCTGGATTCCCGGTTACCGCTTTCGGCAAACTAGTTTCAATATCAGAAAAAACACTTTTACAAAAACCTCTTTCATTAACCAACTTTGAAAACAATCTCCTCAAACCAGGAAAGGTTGCAAGCTCATAGTCATTTTTAAAACCATTTGAACCGATGCCCAGACAAACAAGCCAAGCTTTATCTTGATTATTTGGAAAAATTGTAAGTGAAAAATCATGAAATGGACCAGAAACCTCTTCATCTGGGTGAATAAAACCAAAGTACGCACCATTGTCTTTTAAAGCTTCTTCACCCGTATTATTTCTTAAGACATAAGGTTTATTAAATTCCGCATCAATTTTAGCCCCGAATCTCTTGGCCTCATCTTCAATAAATTTTTTTATAGTGTCTATGTTCATATTTAATTCCTAAATTACTTTATTAAATCATCAACTGAAACTTCTAATGCTTTTGCAATTTTTTGCAATGTATCAATGGTCGGATTGGTAATTCCGCCAGTTTCTAACTTGATAATTGAATTATAAGAAACATCGGCAAGCTTGGAGAGGCGATCTTGTGAAAGCTCTTTTGCTTGTCGTAACTTCTTTATATTCTTGCCGATTTTATTCTCTTTTATCATACTTGTATTATAATACTGCTATGCTACAATAGTATTATGCGAATCTATATTGTAATCATATTATTAGAATACATCTTTTCTTTGATTTTTACAAGGGAGTTTTATTTGTTGTGTGCGCACGGGTGGGCGGGGCAAACACAACATCTTTTCTCTTGGCGGCGTATTTCGCAAAGCGAAATACGAAATTCGGCGGCGGAAATAAATTGGAATCGGAAAGCGAGGGCGGGCAAAAATTCCTTCCCCCCAACCCCCTTCCTTTTTGCCCGCCCGAGCAATTGGATTTTAAAATTTGGAATTCGGATTTTCCTGAAAAAATGTTCGAACATCAATCAAGAAACACC
>JBBQWB010000168.1:0-3603 GCA_038210985.1 Bacteroidales bacterium | reverse complement strand
TTCGACCCCAAGAGCAAATGATGCAATTAAAAAATTATGTGTGTTGCTGAATCAAACACAAACATATTTTCCTTACACTAATATGATGTTAGTTTATGAAACGGTTGCAGATTAATTTGCGATAGTATTGGATGTCTGAATATTCAATAAACGGTAAACGGTAAATGGTGGTCGGTGGTTGAGCCTGTCGAAACTTCCAGTAATCAGTAATTGGTAATCGGTATTCTGTGGATGATTGCAAAGCCGGTTTATTTCATTTAGAAAGCAGAATAACTTCTCTTGCAAATACGCTAAGTCGCTAAGATTCTAGGTTGAAAATGGTGAAAAAGCATGTCAATTACCCAAAACACTTTATGGTTTAATTTGGATTTAAAACCCTTTGAAGTTTAACTGATCTGTTGGAGTAAGAGCAATTCTCTTATGAATTTTTTTTTGGATTACCCTAAAGTGATGTTGTTCTTCGTAACTTACAAAAGATATTGCATCCCCTGGAGATTCGGCTCTGCCTGTTCGCCCAATCCGATGAATATAATCCTTGGGCGAGCGAGGAAGCTCATAATTGATAACCACGGGTAAAAAAGGGATATCAATTCCACGCGACATAATGTCTGTTGCTACCAAAACCTTAAGTTTTCCCGTTTTAAACTTTCTAAGTGCTTCGGTTCTTGCTCCTTGGCTTTTCTGACCGTGAAGTGCTTCTGCTTGAATGCCATTGACTTTCAGCTTACTCACCACTCCATCGGCTCTGTGAGCAGAGGAGACAAAAACTAAAACTTGGTTCATCTCCTCGTTTTTTATCAGATAGCGCAATAAAGGACCTTTGCGTTCCTCTTCAACGGAGTATGCAATTTGATTAATTAAATCAAGGTCTTGAGGTTCTGGTTCTATCTCAATTTTCACAGGATTATGTAAAACCATTTGGGTGATATTGTCTATCTCTTTTGCCAAAGTTGCCGAAAAGAGAAGATTTTGTCGCAGGGTAGGTAAAAGTTTCAAAATATTGGTCATCTCTTCTTCAAATCCGAGATTCAGCATTTTATCAGCTTCGTCTAACACTAATATTTTAACATCAGAAAGATGCACGGCATTGGCACTTATTAAATCCAAGAGTCGACCAGGAGTGGCTACTAAAATATCGACTCCTTGCATTTTCATCATCTGAGGATTGATGGAGACGCCACCAAACACAGCCATGGTTTTAATTTTTTGCGGCAAATTGGAGGAGAAAAGTTGAAATACTTCATCCACTTGAACTGCCAACTCGCGAGTGGGAACTAAAACCAGCACCTGAACAAAACGGTTGCGATTGAGGGGTAGTTTCTGAGTTAATTGCAAAATTGGCAACACGTAGCTTATCGTTTTCCCAGATCCTGTTTGGGCAACTCCTAAAATATCCAGTTTTTTTAAAACGGCAGGAATTACCTCTTCTTGTATCGGATAAGGCTTTAAATATTCTTGATTTGAAAGTGTTTTTAATAAGTCTTCGGACAATCCAAGTTTTGAAAATGGCATATTTTGGTCGTTAGTAAAAATTAACAATTAAGAATAAAAAGAGAATGATACAAAGATTTTGTTATTCTCTTAATTTCCTCTGTCAGTTGCACAAAAGTACTACAATTTTCTAAGTTTTATCAAATAAGATAGTATTGAGTATTGAGATGCTCTGGACTATTCGCTATTCACTAATCACTTTGTCACTTTATTGTTTTTCATGATTTACGATACTAGTGGCTGTCTAGAATGTTCGAGAACGAGGCATTTTTAAAAATTTTCATGGGAGTTAACTAGTGTTAATGACGAAGAAAATTTTAAAAAATAACGCTGTTATCGGACTTTATAGACGGATACTATCTAGGTCTTTTCCAATATTCGTCTGAGTTTCCACCCCAATAAGGATTAATCGAATTTTGATTGGGATTATTTGAAGGATTTTGGCGTTTTTGAAGCTTCATTTGCCATTGGTAGTCTTTAAGTTCACCGTTGGCGTCAGAATGTAGTAATTCGTAGTCGTTTGTAACTAAATCGCGGTTGTAAAATACAAAACGCACATTTCCCTGACCAGCAACTTGATAATAGTGCCATATTTCGTAAGGGTAGGAGCTAGGTTCGCGCGTTTGCGAGTTAATGCTGTTTGGCGATCCATATTTTAAATAGACTCTCCCTCTGTCGGATAGATATCCCATTTGATTTTTCTTGCCAAAATCGGCATTTACTTTTTTCACTTCGCTCAGATATTTTAACCAAGCAGCTTCGGGTGCATTTTCGTCGCGACCTACCCAAAAGTTTAATAAATAACGTTGCATGTTGCTTATTAATCCGGTTTTATCTTTTATTTCTTCCGTGTGCTTTTTGTCTCTTTTTGGAATAAGATTTAATGCATAATTACGTTCCATTATGCTCGAAATAGGGTAAAGAAAATCAAGATATAGAGCTAATGTGTCCAAATTATTGAATTTTTCGACAAAAGTATTTGCAATATCTAAAGTTGTTAAATCGGAAGATTGATTTGAAACCGATGGATTACTACGCTGAAAGAAAAATTTATTAAAAGCATCTACTTTATTATCCTTATTTCGGACTTCAATTACCAAATTGTAATTTCCCGAAGGAAGTTTTGATATGTCGAACGAATTAGTAAGTATTTTGACTTTAGCCGAATTTTCTTTTTTCATTTTAAACAAATTTGTAACAATTCTGCTGCTTTCAAAATCTTCTACAAAAATTCGATAAATGTATTCGCTGCTATCGCCATAAATAGTGGATGTATTATAAATTTCAGCGAAGGCAGTTAGAGTGTTAATTTTTTCAGGAAAAAAATCCGAAATGTAAGGATACATGTCGTAATTATGTTTTGTGAAAATATTAGGGTTTTTAGTGGGTTCAATTTTATCCATTAATTGTATGCCTGAAATAGAAATAGTATTTTGAGGGTGATTTATGGTGATTTTGTCTTTGTAAATTGTTGCTTCTTTTGAAGTGTTTTTATCTTTTAATGAAATTTCGAAATCATATTCGCCATTTGGAATTGCAATGCGTTGAATGTCAATAATGTTTGGGCTAGAAGGAATAGAATCATTTTCGGCTGGAGTGGATAAATCGACTTTGCTAAATGTAATAATCTTATCATCTTTTTTAAAAACCATTGTAATTTCAATTACACCTTGATACGTTTTGTCTTTTTTAATGTATTTAACCGATTTGGCATCGATGTTTAAAAAGGTTTCAATGTATGGATTTTGTTCGGTATCGAGGTAGGTGGTGTATGTCATTAGAGCTCGAACTTGAGCATTGGTTTTTAAATACGAAAATGAAAGGATGCAAATAATTATGATTGAAAAAAAACGTTTCATAGTTTTGATTTTTAATTTTAAAAGAACAACACAAAAATAGATAATAAATGCATAACTGAATGTTGAAATTTAATAAAAAACCTAAATACTAGGTTTTGATATAGATTTAAGGGTAATTAATTTATTTTTTTATAAAAATTAATTGTTGATACATAGCTACTTACTTATAATTCGATTAAATTTTCAAAAAAATATTTTGGAGTGTTAAAATAATTAGTACTTTTGTTGCGGAGAGTTGGCAGAGTGGTCGATT
>JBBQWB010000167.1:0-3629 GCA_038210985.1 Bacteroidales bacterium | reverse complement strand
CTGTCAAAAACTGATACTGAACAGGATTTTTATAAAAGCGTTGAAAATGTTCTTGGCATAAAGCAGAAAGATATGAACAGGTGCTTGCGCGACTTTTTAAATACAAATTATTAATTGGAACTATTATGCCAAGGGTCACATTTTTTAAAACAAGAGGCAATAATCTCTACATGTATAGTTTTAATAAAAATTATATTCTAACATCAAATACAATTTTTATTAGATTGTTTTTAAAATATTATAAACATGAACATTTTAGGAATCCAAATGCAACAACTGCAATCAGAAAACTATTAGATGAGCACACGTATTCATTTTCAGAAACTAAATATTTCATTATCAAATTTAATATGCTCAGGAATGTAGGATTTTTTGATGAAATGAAAAATATTAGTTTTACTGATGGATCAATATCAGCAAAAGATATAGAATATGAACTAATCAATTCAAGATCGGTTGTTTTTGAGATTACTGAAAGATGTAATTTAAATTGCGATTATTGTTTTTATGGAAATAATTATAACCAATATGATGAAAGGCATAATCATGATCTAGACACTGATAATGCTAAAGCAATTCTGGATTTTTTGACTTTACGATGGAAGTCAAACCTTAATGTTTCACGAGAGAAGGAAATTTATATAGGCTTTTATGGAGGTGAGCCATTACTAAATTTTACGTTCATTAATTCTATTGTAAAATATGTCAATAACATTAGCAAAAATGAAAAGTTGAAATTTAGATTTAATATGACAACAAACGGTGTTTTACTTGATAGTTATATGAAATTTATGGTTGATAATAATTTTATGATTACTATTAGTCTTGATGGAAATAAAGAGGAAAATAATTACAGACTTTTTAAAGATGGTAGGTCTTCATTTAACATTGTATATAAAAATATTCACCTTTTAAAAGAGCAGTTCCCCGATTTTTTTAATAAAAATGTAAAATTTAACGCCGTATTACATGACAAAAATAATCTTATTCAGATCAGAGATTATGTTAAAAATGAATTTGATCATGTGATAAATGGCAGTAAAGTTAATCCTCTTCTAATGGGAGAAAAGTTCAAGTATAGAGAACACTCATATGATTTCCGGAATAATGAAGACATAAAATGCTTCTTATCATCAAATGAAACATTTAGTTATAATCTTTTTCTTCGCAATTACTCAAACTTCCATTTTGAAGATTATAATGATGCTTATTTCAGAAATAGCAGAAAACACTTCCTGCCAACTGGGACCTGTAATCCTTTCAGTAGGAGAATATTTATTACTGCTAAGGGCAAAATTCTACCATGTGAAACGATTGGCCACAACTTTGCCCTTGGGAATGTCGCAAATGGCAAAGTTAAAATAGACACTTTAGATATTGCAAATAATTATAACAAATATTATAATCAGATACGAAAGCAATGTTTAAATTGCTATAAAATAAATTTTTGTACAAAGTGCCTGTTTTTAAATATTATTAAAAATGATGATGATATGAACTGTAAATCAACTAATTATACAGAGCATGCCCTCTTTCTTGCAGATTTTTATTCAATATTCGAAGAAGTACCGGGTCTGTACAAAAAGGTGTGGGAGGAAATAAGATATGCGTAAATTTTATTTTTATATAGAGCCATATGTGTATTCGAACCTTTTGGCTAATAAATTGCTGCTTTACAATACTTTTTCTTACTCTAGTTTAGTTTTTGAGTTTTCAGATATAAATTCCTTTGAGATTATTAAGAGAATTTTTTTGAAAGAGAATAACAGGTGCATTGAAATTAACGATATCTTAATTTCAAATTTTGAATTTGTTAGTTTTATCAACAAGTGTAAATCTCTGTTTATGGGGGATTTAATTCAATGTTTTGTTGATCCGTTTGTTATTGATTTTAAACCGAAAATAAATTCTGACAATAAAAAGTATAGTGTAGATGGGAAATGGGAATCTTTAAAATTAAGAAATACATTGCATGAGTTGACCATTATCATAAATAATCCATCGACATTGTGTGATAATAACTTATTACTTGAAACGGGTCTTAAACAGATATTATTTCCTTGTTTTGATAATAATAAGAATGATGAAAATATTTCATTTCCAAGACTTGAAAATTATTTGAGTGATTTCGATATTTCTAGACTTATTAACATTTCAATAATTGGCGATATTTTTCTTTTAAATGATTATAGTTCGTTTATTGATTTTTTTAAAAAAAGTAGAATAACGATAAGTCTTTACTATAAAGATATATCGGAAAATTACTTTGCAAAAATTGTAAATCTAAGCCAAAATATTGAGATATTGATCTGGGTTGATCAAAGTATAGACTTTAATAAAATCGAAAAATTAAACGAATCCGGAATTCATCACAAAATTAAAGTATATTTTAGGTTTATAATTTCAAATGAAAACGAGGTACAACTTTTAGAAAACACATTAACTAATATGATGATTAATTACAATTTGATCCCATTTTTTATAAAGACTAATCTTTCATTTTTTGAAGAATTTATTTATAATGCTAAACCAGAAATTTTAAATCAAGAACTTCTGGATAGAGACTTATTATCACGCATGTACATTAACCAACTTTTTTATGGGAACCTCTTTATATTTCCAAATGGAGATATTCAAAGTAATCTGAATTTAAATCGAATTGGGAATATAAATACGGATCATTTAATTGATGGGCTTAAACGAGTTAATTTTGATGTGGATGAAGCTTGGCATATGACAAGAAATAATGTTTCTCCTTGTGATGCTTGTGTTTTTCAATTTATGTGTGGCCCAATATCTAATTATGAATTTACGTTAGGTAAAATGAATTTATGTTCGTACAATCCCTATATGAACAAATGGAAGGGCGAAATGGGATACCTACCTATAGAGCAGTTCTCTCAATAGATATTAACTTGTGCATAAATTATAAACACCAACTCGATTCCCGCGACTGCGGCCCCACCTGCTTGTTCATGTAGGCAAAACATTAATGGAAAGGTAATAGTTTTCATGTCTTTAACGAAAGTATTGTCAGTCGAGATCAGGTTTCGACACTAGACATATACGAGAGAAAACACAGACAAGATTACTGCGCTATGATGAAATACTTTATCTTGAATGTACTGGTGATTTAGCATTTGTGTTTAATACACAAAATGCAACTCCTTTCTCCTACACAAATTCACTTAATGACATTGAGGAAGAACTTGCAGATAGTGGTTTTCTCCGCATAAATCATAATACGGTTGTAAATATGTATCATGTTTTAAATCTGAATTCAAAAAACATGAAATAACACTAAGTAATAGCACTATTCTGGAAGTTTCACGACGAAAATGGCAAATAATTAAAGAATTTTTCAATTCATGATTTACCAAATAAATGTTAAATATGCCCAGTTATGGCAGAAATAAAGCCATTTATAAGTTAAGATGACCACCTTGTATATGACAACCTAATGTCTAATATATTTGCTCTACAATTGTTATTGGCCATATAATAAACGTAGTGAAAAGGGCGACGCCACTATAAATGCAGCCCATATAAACCAAAATACTTTTAAAAATGAAAAAGAAAGATTTATTGCTCGAAAACTTTGAGACAAAGTTGAACAAAGTGAATTTAAA
>JBBQWB010000166.1:0-3640 GCA_038210985.1 Bacteroidales bacterium | reverse complement strand
ACTCATTTCAAGAGTGTTATAACCCCATTCGATAAGGAAATATTACCCGATTGTTGTTAGGTATAATTACCCGAATTGAGCTATATGAATAACTCTTTTGCAGAATTTAACTTTTTAAATAAAATTTCACGGAATTTATTGATTGTAACCAGATGTTATTACAACCATTCAAATATCTAGCAGCTGTAACTAAGTGATAATACTTTGATTTTATTATAAATCAAACAAAAATCAACTTGTTTTTTATTGCATACACAACGAGGCCGACTGTGTTTGTAGCCCCAATACGTTCTATCATTCTAGCTCTATGACCATCTACGGTTCTGTTGCTTAAAAACAATTTTTCGCCAATTTCCACATTAGTCATTCCTTCGCAAATATATTTTAAAACTTCCAATTCTCGATCCGAAAATTTTGCAACAGATTCACTTCCATTAGATTCTTTATTTATAAATTTATTTGAGAGTATCGTCATTAACTCTTCTGAGAAATATCTATTTCCAATCATTACTGCATTTATAGCCTTCTCAACATCGGCAAGTGTGATATTTTTAAGTAAAAACCCCATGGCTCCAGCTTCTAACATCTGTTGAAGATAATCCTCTTCGCTATGCATGCTTAAAGCAATGACATGAATACTAGGTTTCATCTCTAGTGCCTTTCGAGTTGTGCTAATGCCATCTATGCCGGGCATTTTAATATCCATAAAAACAATATCAGGATTTATCTCAGGTAAAATTTTTAAAAAATCTTCCCCGGAACATGCTTCGGCTATTACTTCAACATTGTCAATTTCACCAAGCAGGGTAATAATTCCTTTACGAAATATTTCATGATCCTCTACAATAGCTACTTTATACATAAATTTTTTCCAAATTTAATTAAATTAGTTTGTTGTCAAAAACTATTTTGATGAAAAAACCTTCATCTGGTTTTGATTTAATCGAGTATTTTCCCGACATCATTGAGGTTCGGTGTATAATGCTTAACAATCCATGTCCACTTAATTTTTCATTACCAAATTTTTCATCAAAGTCAAACCCTCTTCCATTATCAGAATACGTTAATAGCAATTCGTTTTTTTCGCGAGATATAGACAAAGAGATCTGACTTGCTCCAGAGTGTTTTATTGAATTGTTTATTAATTCGACAGATGCTCTGTATAAAAAAATATTCATAGTTTTACTCAGGTCTATATCATACACATCAATTATAAAATTAATTTTTGAGGCAAAGGTTATTTTTTCAATAAAAGAATTGATGGCCTTTTTCAAACCATACATTTCTAAAACATTTGGCATCAAAGAATTTGAGATTGCTCTAATTTTTTGAATAGAACTGTCCATGATTTCCTGAACTTTAGACAAAAGCTTTTTCCTTTTTATAATATCCTCGCCCGAATTACTAATAAGCTCAAAATACATTTTAAGGACTGACATAATAGGACCAACATCGTCGTGTATAGCTTCGGCAATTTTCTTTCTTTCACTCTCTTCAGCCTCCATAACTTTTATCACAACTAAAGCATCCATTTGCTTTTTTTCGCTAATATCCCTAGCAACCCCAATCGTTATTATTCCCCTTTCGCCTTGATCAACAACATTACAAACAATTGACAAATACTTTTGTGAACCATCAATGTGCTTGAGCATAACAGAGGAAGATTCGGATAATTTAAACTTTTTTAAATTCAATCGAATATTTCTATACTCACTGTAATTATAAAAGTAACCACCGATGCTTTTTCCAATAACATCGTATGGTTCAAATCCCAAAATGTTTTTTATTGATGGACTAATTTCGAGAATTACCCCTTTCATGTCAATCACAAAAAAAATATCCTGAATTTTTTCAAAGAAATTTCTAAACTTTAATTCGCTTTCTTTTATGTTTTCAATTGACTGTTCGAGTGCTTTTCGCATTAAAATAATTTCAAAAGCTCGGTCGATTATCGTGGGTACGGTTTCAATAAAGCCAATATTTTTAATAATGTAATCAATTGCGCCCATTTTCATCATGTCAACAATAAGTTGCTGATCACTGATTCCTGTCATCACAATAAATGAAGGTTGAATGCCCTTTGAATTTAACTTATGTACCAACTCGTCACAAGTCATATCGACTAAGTGATAATCAGCCAATAATAACCAATCAGCATTGTTTTCTATAAATTCTATTGCTTCTGAACCAAAGGGAGTGGTTTTAACTTCAAAACCCTTTATTTCAAGTCTTATTTTTAATAATGTAGCCAGTGCAACATCATCTTCAAGTAAAAGAATTCTTTTTTTCATCTTATCTTCTAGAATTAACAAAGTTATACTATTTGAAATCCAAAACAAAAAGAGAATTAACAATGAATGAAAATCAGGTAAAAACACTCAATCTTACTAAAAACATATGCAGGCAGATCATTGTGTTCTTCATTATATTTTTAATTTTTGATATATATTCCGTACTTTTACTTTCGACCTTGATAGTTTCTCTTAGAAAAATGAGTAGCTGTAATTTTTTAAACAATTGATCTTTTACATTATGAATGTATTTTATACAACTTATTTTGCCAAGTGAAAAGCAGGATCGAGAAAAAAGAAAGAGGAACTGAACGAAGAGATTTGTTTTATGATTTGGAGGATGAATAATATTAACTATACGTCTAATCATACGTCATTGCGAGGGTGCCTTGCAAGCAACCAAGCAAATGAAAATGTCCTGAGCACACGAAGCAATCTCAGAGCGTTGGGCTTGGGGGAGGAAATAACCGGTACACAAATCGAGATTACCTTAGGTGCTGCTTCGCGGTGCCACGTCAACAATAATCATTTTAATGTTTTAAATTCCAACACGTTGACTCGCAATGACGGAAAGGAAAATCGAGATTGCCTTCGGTGCAGCTTTGCGGTGCCACACCAGCCTGGAATATTTCAATTCAATTACTAAATTAGTTGACTGTGACGGATAATAAATATTTTACAATCTATGTTTGAATTCTTCAAAATAGCTTGGCGCAATCTGTGGCGCAATAAGCGGAGGACAATAATTACTGTTGCCTCAGTGCTTTTTGCTGTCTTTTTTTCACTTGTAATGCGCGCCTTCCAACTTGGAAGTTACGAGCATATGGTGAAAAACATTGTTCATTCCCATTCTGGATATTTTCAAATTCATGCCAAAGGGTATCAGGATAATCCTGGGGTCAATAATTCTATGGAAATTACTCCCGAGAAATTGGCAGAATTAAAAAATATCCCAAAAATAAATTTTGTAAAAAGAATAGAAACTTTTGTCCTTGTTTCTTATGAAACCAGAACCCGTGGAGCCTTGATAACCGGAATAATTCCTGAAGATGAAAATCAACTTACCGGACTACAAAAAAAACTTGTCAAAGGCAGTTTCCTTAGCACAGATGACAATGGGGCTATGATTAGCAGCAAACTATCAACTCTCCTAAATATCGAATTGGGCGACACCCTAGTCGTTCTCGGGCAAGGGTATCATGGACTATCCGCAGCAAATGTCTTTCCGGTAAAAGGAATTTTAAAGTTTCCTTCGCCCGAACTAGATAAACAAATGGTTTTTATTAGCTTAGCTTATGCCCAAAATTTATTTTCTCTCGACAACCGACTGACTTCCATCGCTTTCAACC
>JBBQWB010000165.1:0-3657 GCA_038210985.1 Bacteroidales bacterium | reverse complement strand
TATCAGCATAGCGATTGCGGATAGCCATCTCCGGCAGTTCGGCAATAGCCTTTTTCAGGTATTCGAACATTTGCTGGTGTTGTACAATTTTATTGAATACCTGGGCAATGCCTTCCAGTTCGGGCACAAACTCAGCGGGAGACTCACTATTTATGCAAAAGGGAACTGACCGGTTTTGTCCATGTTCAAGTTCGTTAAGCCTGTGTAATGCATGATAAACAAAATTGGGTTTTGCGGTTTCACCCAAGCCTGCTTCGAGCATGCAATGGCCATCTAACACAAGTGCTTTATATCTGCGAGAGGACGTTAGCGCATCAAAACCATCTTCGAGGTTATGAAAGTAAATCACCTCAAAACCATACTGCCTGCCTTCGAGGGCAAGCAGTTGGCAGTAGGATGGGTTATCATCGATAAGGAGGAGGTGGTTGGGGTTCATTGGAAGCATTATCGGATTTCGTCAACGAATTGCTTTGCTTTAGTATAATCAAGTAATGTCTTATAGTTTATTGGTTTAATCTCAAAATTAGTTTTAGTATTAGTTGGTTTATCATCGTAATTATCAGTTGACAGAATACCTTTTTTATCTTTTTTGTTGTCAATAATACAGTTAGGTATTGTATCTAAATACATAAACATGGTATATTGCTTTGTAAAGAATGAATGATTATTAATACTTTTTTTTACTATCGAATTGTTATTTCCTAGAGTAATAAATGCGTGAAATGATAGATTTTCACCTTCTAATTGTCTCCCTAATTGTTGTGCCCAGTTTCTTATATCTCCCTCATGTGCCAAGAATGCTTCCTCGCATATCATCAAACAATATGGGGTTTGTTTCTGAAGTGATTTTTGACTAATTAACTCTTTCCCTTTTTCAATAAGAGTGTTATTCTTTCCATTCTTGAGATCATCAATTGCGTCAAGTGATTCATAATAATACACAAAAAATACAGTTAGCCGCTTTTCCAATGCATTTTTCCAGTCAGTAATTATACTGTATAGACCTATTAGTAATGCTGTAATAAAGGTCAAAACTGAAATAAGTGGATCCCAAAAATTGTTATAATTGTCGATTGATTTTGGCCAATGGAGGAAGGCAAATGCAATTAATATTGCAAACACTATAAAGCCAAATTGGATTTTTGAGCTTATTAAACTTTCGTAAAATATTCTGAATGGCCCAATTCGGATTGTTTTATTCTTTTTCATAATTTTTCTATTTTAATTTTGTTAATATTCCTAATTCATATCCGATGTTTTCAATATCGGTTTCAGAGTATATTTTATTGATTTCGAGCCGTGCTTTTGGTTTGATTACAATAAAAATATCGCCAGCTTCCTGGTGTACAACAATGCGATTATAAGGAATATGTACGTCCAGAAGGCGGGTTAAAAGAGTAGCAGTTTCTTCATGTCCGACAGCCGAAATAAACTCATTATTCCGAAGAATCTTTTTAAGATCGTCAACAGTGCATTCCTTATATTCGTAGCTGCCAAAATTTGTAAGCACCGGAGAATTTATAATGTAAATCATTCCCTTATTTCTATTTTATATTTATTGGATTATCAAGTACATCCCTATTTTTAAACTCATTATTAGGCCTAATTACCATGTATCTGGTTTTCTCTAACCATTCTGGAGACTTCATTAAATTTTCGTCATACTCCAACATGGCTTTTAATTGTTTAAGCCGTTCAATATTCCATAAATCATTTTGTTTCCCTCCAACTTTTAAGAATATATATTCAGAAAAAGATTTTTTGAAATCCGGCAAATTATGCTTTTGCGGAAGATTCCAGTTTCCATTTGCATCAAACGGTTCTAAGTATCTTTTGCTCCTATCATCAAGTATTAACTTTGGAGTAATTCGAATAGAACCTAAACCTAAAGGCTTGCCCACACCAATTTTATGGCAGCAATTTTCCGGCAAATCAAGTGCATAAAGCAATGCTCCCAGCTCTTTGTCAGTAAGGTTTTCGAAACGGATATTGCCAACAAATGTATTATTAATACCCATCGGCTTAACAGGATCAGGATGTGATGAAGAGGGCTTTGTTGTCCCTCGAATTTCTATATAACCCAGAGCATCATTCTTATGCCAATATTGTTTAAATCCCCTAATAGGGGCATCAGTATCATTCCAGTGTTTTAATTGGTTTTTTGCAGTATTAACACCATTCGGTTGTTCTAAATATAATTGAAAAGAAGTTGGTTTGGGAGATGCGAGAATTTTCAGTATACAAATATCATCATATTGGGGGCTATTACATATAGCATCTTCAAAATAAACCCTTGTTGCTATTGTTCGCTCATCCTTTTTATTGTCGTTGGTTTTACCGAAAATTAAATTGACAAAATCGAGTTTCTCAATTTGTTCATCAAAAAATTCCTTTTGGTGATGACAATCATGCAAATGGTCTTTAACAGTCTCATGATAAGGTAACCGATAATTTTTCGTGTTTCCAAAAGAACTTATTTTTCCATTACTATCTGCTTGATAAAAAACAGGAATGCCATCTGTCTTGTATTTACTCTTTTTTAATTCTTTAAGTACATTGAATCCTTTGCGGGTAATATCGTCGTTGTATTCCCTAATTAAATCATCATCCCATTTTATAACTGTTGCCCCCGGACCATCTATTTTTCTTCCCTTGATTTCATAATTGTTCCGTTTTGCTGTCGCTCCACCGGGCATGCTGCCAGAGTATAGTTTCCAAATATTAGTCGCTGAATCAAAAATACAATCATTAACAAGGGATATATCAAAAATTGATCCTATTATGGTTGATGGCACCAAAACATAATTTCTGTCTTTCTTTTGATACAAAATACCTGCGTTGGTATGTTCTGTTATTTCTTGATTATATTCAGTTCTAAGTCTTATTGCAGAATCGGCAAACGATCTGAAGAAAAATCTCGAATCATTGATAAATTCAGCTTTCGAATAACTCAAAATCCCTACCATGTTCCTGATCAAACCCCTTAGGGAAGAACCCGGTATGATTGGTTTTCCATTTATGAGCAAAAAATTTTCATTATTTCCTCTAATAAAAATTGGAGTTTTGGTCTCTATCTCCAAATTAATATACCCTGTATTCCTTTCAGAATGATATTTATCGAAACTTACAACCTGTTCATCCGGATAAACAACCTTATCGTTCAGTGGAACAAAATTATAGGGTGATTTTGCAGATTTGGCGGTTACAATGTTATTAGCTCTCGGTGGGTTGTTCCTTTGTTGATTTTGATTCTTCTGTTGATATCCACGATCGTTATCTCTGCGATTATCGGTTTGCACTACATTCGGCGCAGATGGTTTTTTTAAGGTAGTGACACCCTTTTTTAGCACAGCTGGCTGACCGGCAATCCGTTCAACTTCTATCTCCGAATTATCCCAATCTATTGGAATATTTGTCCAATTTATCGACATAGTCGTTCCATTTTCAAACTTTAGGCTCCAGCCTTTTCCTGATTTTGATATGGTTGCTTTCATAATACTTTTGTTTCAGGTTTTCTAATAATTTCAAAATCAATAAATCGACAATCGACATAACCAGCTTGCCCAATTTCAGAGTAGCCAATATAGTTACGGGTTTTCAGAGCGATTCTGTTTTCCGAACCTACGAGAGTTTCCAATTCGTGATAAGGTAAATAAT
>JBBQWB010000164.1:0-3671 GCA_038210985.1 Bacteroidales bacterium | reverse complement strand
TTCTTCAGCGGTGAGCCAGGTTTGCTGTTTCATCAGGCTTGTGATTTCATCGAGTGTTTTGCCGGTTTTCTTCACATACATTTTAGCCAGTTGTAAAGTGACTTTGGCCAATTGTTGTTTCTGGACTTCCAGTTTGGCGATCAGTTCATCAATCTGATCTTCGTTCATCGTTCCCCACTCATCCACCCAGTTCATGGCTTTGTGGATCAGATAAAACGAATTCTCATTCATCCGGACTGTTTTGGCACCCAGTGAAATCAGGGTAGCCGAACTGGCCACAAATGCTGAAAGCTCTGCAGTCACATTGCCGTGTTCCACAAATTGATCGTAAATGTTCAGGGCATCGTCAACCGATCCACCCAGACTGGATATTTTTATGAGTACCGGATTTTTGGATTGCCCGGTCAGTTCATTACGAATGAGTTGTTTGGAGTAACTGTAAGGGCCGATGTACCCGTCAATAATGATTGTTTTTGTTGCCATTGCTTGCTTTATTTTCAGCAAGTTTAGGACATAAAAAAAGCGATATAAAGGACAACGACCACCGTGAAAAGCAGAAAAAGGTTCACATTCTGTAATATGTGAACCTTTTTAATTTATTAGTTTACTGACAATTAAGCACCGAAACCCGGCTGGTTAGCTTGAAATAAGCAGCACATCCCGGTTCATCGGGATTCATTTGCGATTTCCTCATTGAAAGTCGCACTGTAAATTTCTCGTAAAAGAGTACTATGACAGAAGTGGGCATATCCGTTGCATTACACAACGGCATTGGCTTTCTCTGTCGTTCCTTTACCCGCATGATATTTTACTCTCCTTGCGGAGAGCCTATCCCGGTTGCCGGGAAATATTACGGGCTTACCATGTTCCGCTTACATAAGCTACTTGTGATGGAACACAAGGTTTAATCATTCAATGAACGTCAAACAGTTATGATAAGCGATTTTATGTCGTAATACAGTGGTGTAAAAGCCTCTGACCACTAGTACACTCAAGCGGGGCGGGCTATTCGAATATGCACTGGCATTTAATTTTTTATTTTTACAAAATCTCTAAAATTATCTCTGTCAATTACAAATCCATTTGCATTATAAGCATCTAAGAATTTTTGTGGAAATTTTGTTTTTTTATCTTTCCATTTGAATTCAAATGCAGTGATTTCTCCTTCTTTTTCTTCTACAAAATCAATTTCCTGTTGTTGCTGTGTTCTCCAAAAATAAATTCTTGCAAATGTGTCTTTGTAGATATTTTGTTTTAGCCTTTCTGATACGAGAAAGTTTTCCCACAAAGCTCCTTTGTCAAGTCTTAGGTTTAAAGGTTTAAAATCACCAATAATCATATTTCGAATGCCATTATCATAAAAATAAATTTTACGATTTTGTTTAATTTCATTTCTTAAGTTTCGGCTAAAACTATTAAGTCGAAAAACGATGTAGCCTTTTTCTAAAATATCAATGTAATTTTGTATTGTAATTTTATTCACACCTATGAGTTGAGATAATTCATTATAATTAACCTCACTTCCCATTTGTAAAGCCAAAGCTTGCAATAACTGGTCAAGAACTTCAGGTTTCCTAATATCTGAAAATGCCAGAATATCTCTATATAAATAACTGGTTACAAGGTTTTTTAAGGTTTCTCGTTCTTTGCCTTGATTATTAATTACTTCCGGATAAAATCCATACAGCAATCTATTTTCGATTTGCTGCTCTGCTTTGATAAACCCAATTTTATTTTCGTATTCCTCCCATGAAATTGGAAATAACTCGTATTCCCATTTTCTGCCAGTCAATGGTTCGTTAAGAGCATTTCCTAAATCAAAAGATGAAGAACCACTAACAAATAATTGAACATCTTTAAATTGGTCAGTAATTATTTTTAAGGTTAATCCAATTCCCGGAATTCTTTGAGCTTCATCGAGAAATACGTATTTATAATCTCCAAGAAATGTTCTTATTTGTTCTGTTGTCGGATTTTGAAGAAGACTTCTGGTTGATGGGTCATCTGCATCAAGAAATAAATACTCCTTATCTGTTAGAATTTCTTTTAGTAGAGTTGTTTTACCTACCTGTCTTGCGCCTATTATGATTATAGCTTTGCCACTTTTGAATTTTTCTTTTATGATATTTTCAATTGTTCGTGTAAACATTTTTTTTTATTTTCAAAAGTAGTTTTTAATATCGTAATGACCAAAACTTATAATTATTCGTCATTAAGTTGCCGATTTTGCTGTTTTTTTATTATTATCCTTGTTCAACGTATCGCAGCCACCTGAAGAAGCGGGATTGCGGGCGATTTCCTGTCTGGAAGGACATGGAAATTAAGCGGAAAACAGCGACTGATTACCGAAAACATTAGCTTTTGCAGGTAGGTGTTTGTTAAACAGGGTTTAGTCATAATTATTCAATTGGCTTAATATCTTAATCTTTTTCAAATATGTATCCCAATTTTCTTTAGTATTATAATTCACCGGATTTGTACCATCTTCATAAAGAAATATCCTTTTTATATTCCCCTGTGCATCATATTCTTCAGCAGAAGTTTCGTCAATTAGCTGCTTTAGGATTTTCTCCGTAGCGTTTTTATACTTTGTTCTTATTGGGAGTTCTGCATAAGAATCTTCAGCACTAATGCTTTGTCCTGTATGTTTTTCATTCCACCCTATTGGAACAAACTCTCTATTAAAAGCAAGCCATTCTCCTTTATCGTTTTTTTCAATGCCATAAGGCAGATTGATTCTAAAAAAATCGTTTAGTGCCATCGTTTATTATTTTTCAATTAAAATATTCAAATGATTTAATGTCAGTATATTATATCTAAGTTTTGATATATTGTAATCATTTTCAAAAATAAGTAAAAACTTGAAGATTATGTGAGTTTAATCGCAAACAAAAAGGTTCAAAAAGGTGCTCTAGTCGAACTATTTAATAATTATTACTTGCCAAATGGATCAGTAATAAATTTCGCTTTTGACGTTTGTGTTCCATAAAAAGAAATAGAATGTCCGTTTAGATCCGGAGTATCTGAACCTGTATCCAGATCAAATGAAACACGAAGCGGAATATCCGGAGTACCGGCTACTTTATACTGTTCATTTTGATCCAAAAGGATGATTACCCATTTGCGACCACTCATACTATTAATAATAGCCTGAACTTCCGGAGAGTCTTTCGGGGTAAAGGCATTGATTTGGGTTTTATAAACTGTACCTGCTTTTTCAATAGATTGTTTTTCTATGAACGAAAGGCTGCCTGGAGAACAGTACAATTGAATGATGTTGTCTGTTGTCAGGAAGCTAATCGATTCGAAGCCGATCGCAACATCTGTTGGCGGCACTGCCCAAATGGATAAAAGCCCGCCCATGTTGTCAGAAGGTTTATTCAGCTGTTTCATTTGCAGTTTTTTTAGCTCCCACATTGTCCTTTTTGCGGGACAATGTGGACATAAATAATTTATCTATTTTGTTGATTATTTCGGAAATAAAGTCAATTGGTTCTTTTGGTCGTTTTCGATAATATTCCTTTTTGATTGATTCATAGCTCCAATACTCTTCTTCCATGTTATAATGATCCTGAAATTTGAGTATGCTATCTTTTATTGACAGGCCAACACCCCGATATGCATTCACCGTATTGTGCATGTTACTTTTTATCGTGTGTTCGAAAAGCTTT
>JBBQWB010000163.1:0-3712 GCA_038210985.1 Bacteroidales bacterium | reverse complement strand
CTTGATATCGCACGGACAGTAGTTTTTGGTGCAAGATATTGCCGTTGCGGTAATACTTTTTAATGGTGTCGGCATACAATTTAACTCGTGCACCGTCCACGGCGTAAAGGTCTTTTAAATTATCCAGCAAAAAGTTAGCAGCTTTCAGTTTGAACGGATTGGGATCTTTTTGGTAATGTTTAACTACTTCTTTGCGGAGTGATTTGTATTTGCTCTCATCGCTCACGGTGGTAAATGACAATAGCAAAACACTCAGCGCAATGTAAAACAGATAGTTGATGGTTCTCATAAAGGGTTAAATGTCCTGAAATAGACATTACAGTTGTTATTTAAGTTAACTTTCGCAAAGGTAACATTAATGTTTGAATTTGATTAACAAAACCACCCCCACCCCCCCCATTTAACATTTACTTTTAACTATTGTTTATCAGCATGTTAATAAAACAAATATGTTTTATAACATAAAAAAAAATCATATTATATTAGGTATTATACAAGTTGTAAGCATTAGATATTTAAAATTATTTTAGTCTTTTATCTTTTTGTGTGATTTAAACCATAAACATATAATAATAACGCTGGAAAAATCAATAAAATTAAATTAACTAATCCTTTGATGTTAAGTTCCATATTATCAGACCAAAGAAAAAAAGCAATACATCCAACAATTAAGGTACTTATTATTATTATTGCTAGTCGTATGTTGATTAAACGGTATTTATCATTTAACAAACAAAATAAAACATGAAACAAGTACGCTATAGGTAGAATAATAAAATAGACAAAGCCCATAAAGAAATGAGTTGCTCGTTCAGATGAATCATCGGTAAACCCATTTCTATACATTTGTTCAAAACTGCCATATAATAGAAGTCTAACGAACCAATTAACACACCAGCTAATTCCCCAAACAATTAGTGGAAGTAATATTCTTACTATTAATTTAATTTTACTCATGTATACCATAAGAGATTACATAATTTGATGCTCCACAAAGTGAACCAACTGTTCCTACTGCATTTGTAATAGTTTCATTTTGCCAATCACGAGAAGCTGCATTAAAGTCATATGTATCTTTAAACCCAACACATTGACCATATTCATTATAGTATTCTGTCGCAGCGCCAAAAGCATATTTATACTCTGAACCATAATAATTTACAGTTTTTGCTGTATATTGATTACCTCCAATTGTGACTGTAGAACTTGAATTAACAATTCTCCCAGAGCAATTTACTATGTTTGACATTTGATTTGGGGTTAAGTTCATGTTTCCATTTGAATTCCAATAACTATCGAAAAACACCTGCTCCTTTGAGTTTAACTGGGTTGATATAGCTGCATATGCAATTCCACATGCATTAAGTGGTGGAAGCAACGGATTTATTTCAGACCCAACTTTCATTCTAGGAGATATTGCATTTAAATTTATATTGTTCGCCATTCGCAAAGTTAGTTTATTGACTTTTGCATACGTATATAAATCTGCAAAGATTTTAAACAAATCTTTATCCATATTTACTCTCTGTTATTTGTAAATTTCATATTTGGATTCGTCAAACACTCCATTTTTTATATCATCAATTATTTGCAAATTCAACTTTGCAAACTTCCAACCATAATACCTTGCATCACCATCTTCCTGAATGTTTATAGCTGTAGTTTTAGCATCTTCGTTGAGCCAAAAGTTGTAATTTGTGCCATCGTATACTACTATCTTTTTGGGGAATAGGTCTACGAATTTTTGATTTACCGTCCGCCTAAATGCATCTAACATTTTGGTTTTAAAACATTGACTAACTTCTACTGTAAAACTATCGGTTTGTATTATTAATTGTTTGTAATTATGACTTTTAAAGGCTGTAATCACCTCTGAACTAACATTTTTATATAAAATGCGCGCTTCAATATAGGCTTTAGCATTTCTTTCAATCAACCTTAACGAAGCATTAGGTTTTACAAGAGGAGATAATACAAATACAGCCAATTCCTTAGTTGTTAGTGAGTCAACGATAGGATATAAATGCTTTTTATGTTCCATCCTAAGTGCTATTCCAAAAGTATCAACTCTTAGCTTTCGTTGTATTTGTCCGAAACAACTAATGGATAATATAGATAAACACAAAACCAATATAACTTTAAGGAATGTAGTAACCATTTTCAAATTGGTATTCATAAGCTTCACCATTGTATATAATTATTAATGAACTGTTTGGAAAATAGTTTGACTGAACATCTTTATCATTACTTGCTCCATAAGGCACCGTTGCTGGTTCTGAGAAATTAGACGAAGACCAAAATGGATGAGTGTGAAATGTAGATTCTACAACATTTCCGTTGTAAATAGTTATGTCAATACCACCTAATGTTTGATTGTAAACTGGCATTGGATACGAAGTACTACCATTTGTGGCATCAGGGTTGCCCGGGCGGAAATTCAGGCTGTTGCTTTTGATATTGGCAGCGGTGAAGTCTTCTGCTTTTTCCACTCCTTCGCTGCTGAGGCTGACACTAAAACTTCCAAATTCGCTATGCGAACAATCTTACCTTCGGCTAATCGTTCAGGAACAAGATCGATAAATGCCTCGATAGTGGCAAAAACATCGGATCGCATAAAATTTACGTGGAGCCGTTAGGTCTTTGGGATTAACGCGTGGCGTTACTACATAATTGATATGCATAATGCATTCGGTTTTAATATTAATTTTAAGAATTATCGACGACAAATATAGTTCAAAAATTAAGTTATAATGTAGCGTTTCGCCAAAACGACACAAAGTTTTAGAATAATTCTTAACTAAATCATTCGATTGCTTTATGTTGTCGGATAAATTCGGTTGGTGTAAGATTGTTGTTGATTTTTTTGAAGGCTCTATTAAATGCACTTTTCGATCCAAAGCCACATTCGGTGGCAATAGTTTCAATGGTGACAGTATCCGATTTGATGGATAATAACATTCGCTTTGCAACATGTATGCGGTTTTCGTTTATAAAATCGGGAAAGGTTTTTTCCAGCTTACAATTCAGTAAATTTGATAATTGATACATCGGTATGTCGGTTTGTTCTGAAAGAGATTGCATACTACACGCTTCGTTTAAATAGGGCTTACAGTCCTCCATAAAAGCATTTAAAATAGCCAGTTGAGATTCGAACAGGTTAACGCTTAACTTAAGTGATTTATTCTTTTTTTCCTGTTCACTGCAATTTTTAATGCCCATAAAATCACTCTCTAAAGTCGACTTAAAAAAAAAGGTAAATAAACTGTATATCCATGCCCAATTGTCCGATAATAATATTCGTACGTTCATTGGCTAAGTAAAAGCACAGCGGAGCTGAGAGAAACATAAAACCAAGATTTATCAGCAAAAAAGTTCTAAGCCAGGTAATCTCTATTTGAGAATTATTTATGATCGCTGTGTCCGAGCCTTGTATTTGCTTTTTAGTCAGGTTATAGCACATCGCTAAATAACTGATAATCTAAAAGCGCGGTATAATGAAAAAAAATAAATCCACAATAAATCGCCATTAACAGTAAGAGTACACTCAGAATATTATTCGCTCTTTTATTGGGCGATTGTTTTATCTGCAATAAAATGGCAAGCAATAAGAAATTGAATCGTAACGTTCCTCGAAAAAATCGCCCAACGTTAGCAATCGCAATCGCCGGTACCAAATGGAAGTCATCCAAAATACCGGTAAGTTTATTAACCC
>JBBQWB010000162.1:0-3847 GCA_038210985.1 Bacteroidales bacterium | reverse complement strand
GATCTAGGAGTTTATTAATTCGGAATAAAATAGTTTGGCTTTTTTCAAATCTCAAATTCCAAATTCCAAACTCTTCTTTTGTCTAACTGGAATCTCCTCATTTTCAATCAATCCATCTTTAATATGTATTATTCTGCGGGTTTCGTCGGCGACTGATTTTTCGTGTGTAACAATTATTGAGGTTAGACCTTCATTATTCAATTCTTTCAACACTCTCATTACTTCTATTGAGGTTAGGCTATCCAAAGCGCCTGTTGGTTCATCAGCAAGAAGAATTTTTGGTTTTGAGATAATGGCTCGTGCTATGGCTACGCGTTGTTTTTGTCCACCCGACATTTCACTTGGCATGTGCAAAGCCCAATCTTTAAGCCCCATCTGATCCAAATACTCCATGGCGATAATATTCCTACGTTTGCGACTCACATTCTTGTAAAACAGCGGAAGTGCGACATTTTCAAGTGCATTCTTAAAATTTATCAGGTTAAAAGATTGAAAAACAAATCCAATCATTTCATTCCGATAGGCAGCAGATTGTTTTTCGCTTAAGTTTTTTATTAATGTTCCGTTCAAATGATATTCACCAATATCGTAATTATCTAAAATACCGAGAATATTTAATAAGGTAGATTTTCCTGAGCCAGAAGCACCCATAATTGAAACATATTCGCCCGAGGCAATATGTAAATCTATGCCTTTCAAAACATGTAACGATGTCGATTCAGTATAGTATGTTTTATTTACATTGGTAAGTGTTATCATCTTTTTTCTATTATAATTTTAAATTTGGCTTATTATTCTTGAAAAAAACATCTAAATTAAAACGTTTAAATTTAAAGCTTGTTTAGTATTTCATGAATTATTTATCGAATTACAATAAATAATCTGGGTGCAAATGTATTTTATTATTTAGTACCTTGCAATACATAGTACTATATTTTAATGTTTTTTAATATATGAAACATAGATATATTTCCAGTTTTTCTAAAAACTATTCATTTTTTACTAAAAAAAATAATCAGTTTCAAAAATAATTGTTTATTTTTGTATGAAATTATTAGTGTAAAATTGAGAAATAATAGTTCTTGTACTTATTTTTTGCTTTTAAACATACTAAATTTAGTAAAATGTTAGCTTAATAATTGAATCTCTCATTCTGATTCCATTCAAAATCCCTTCTCATAATCCCATTATGAGAAGTCTGAATAACTCATATATTTAAAAATAATAAGATATGAAAAGAATCACCCTCCTACTTGTTTCCATGGCTATAATTGGGAACATTAGCTCTCAAAACACAGGTAAAAAAGTAGATACAAAGTATTTTCGCCCCTCAGTAACTACACTATTTGTTGAACCCAAAACAGCAAATGAGAAAATTATCATTTCAAAATTTAATACCCTTCCCATGGTTCCGAAATTCGATGAACACAAAATCGAGTTTCCTATGTTGAGTGGCATTGTAACCAATGACTATAATAATTCTACTAAAATGAATAATTATATTCGCTTGGCGAGTAATCCAATTTTAGCAAAATGGTGGAATAGAGATGCTGAGGGAAACTTTGATGCTAAATATGTAGCTGCCAGAGGCTCATATACCGCAAGTGATGCAGACGCTATAATTACAAAAGGCTCAAATACCGACAGGATTGAGATGTTGGGCGAGAAATTGATTAATAAGTCTTATACCCTACTTTACGAAATTACCGAGTTGATAACCATGGAAGAGTATTACGACAAAGTAGATGCATCCAATAAAAAAAAATCAGACTATAAACCCGTAAAGCGAACCGACGAAGGATTTAAGGTTAAATATAATGTTTACGCTTATAAACTTAACTTCAACGATTCGGTGGCTGCCATATTCTATAATAATTATTGGGTTGATGCAAAAAATCAGGATAAAAACAAAGTTGCGAACTGGGAATCTGCGACATTCCCCATGAAGTATATTAGCAAGGTTTCAGGTAATTTACAAACCACACAACCCAAAGATCCCAAAAGTTCAAGTTATACATCGAAGAATAAAAAGAAAACTTCCGCCGAGTTGCTCGAAGAACTACCCGAAAAATGGCAGGCTGATGCATTATTTGCGTTAGGAAAAAGGATAGAAGATTTCCATTTAAAAGTTACAGTTTTTAAAACCTATCCCGTTACGGCGAAATTAGGTACAAAAGAAGATTTATATACCGACCAACGATTTTATGTATATGAATTAGAAGTCGATAGAAAAGGAAATCAAAAGGCAAACAGAATGGGTGTTGTGCGTGCAAAAAAAATTGTGGATAATAAAAAAATAGCCACCGGCGAATCGAAACCGTCAACATTCCAACAAGTGAATGGCAAAAGACTGTACGAAGGCATGTTTATGGAAGGCAAAGACGATTATGGCGTAATTGCTAATATTGGTAGTAATTCAAGTTCAAATAAATCAGTTGGAGGATTTAATTTAGGTGCTGATTTCAGGATTTCACGTTTTGTTAAGTCTCCAGGAGTACATTTTGGTTTAGATATTTCGATTAATTCAATGAAAAATATCAACCCTGGACAAGTGGAAACTCCAACATTAGTACTTACTTCAGATGAGGAAAAATGGTCAGGTAGCACTATGGCAATTGCAGTAACTTTTGCCAAAGAAATGTATTTTACTGACAAAGGCAATGTATATTTGAAACCCTCTATCGGACTTGGATTAACTTCATATACATTTAATAAATACGATGGTGCTGAATTATCTACTATAATTTATAGTTTTGATAAAAAGGATTATGATTGGTCAGCTTTATATTTTCCAGTAGCTATTGGGCTAGGCTGGAACATTTCACCTTCCCTTTCACTCGAATGGAAACCCGGAATATACCTAAATCTGGCTGCCAAAACTGGAAATGATGAAAGTTTGATGCAAAATTCTTCATCCTATACCGATGGTTGGGGATTTGCTAATATTGGAAAAATGGGAGTTGGAGTCTTTAATGTGTTGAATTTGAGGGTAAGGTTTTAATAGTAGAAGGCGAAGGCGAAGGCGAAGGCAGAGGCGAAAAAAGAGTTTGGAATTTGAAATTTAAAAAACCAACTTTTTAATCACACAAAATATAAATTCTTTCAAATTTCAAATTTTCAAATTCCAAATAAAATATAATTATTATGAGAAAATTAAGTGAAACATTTCGCAAAATTGACATGAGATATTTTGCGATAATTGCCAAAAGTTTATTGCTAATAACTGCGGTAATTATTTCATCGGCGGTAAACAGCCAAAATCGTAAAGCTGACAAGGACACTCAAAAGTGGATTTATGAAATCGAACCCGTGGGGGTTGGTACTCAAGGTTCTTATTTAATCAAAGTTTGGTCTTATTCAAAAAAACCATTGGTAGCGATTGAGCAAGCCAAGAAAAATGCAGTTCATGGCATCATTTTCAGGGGTTTTTTGGGAGTCTCAGGCATTCCAGGCCAACGACCGCTTACCAATAATCCGAATCTTGAAATTGAACAAGCTGAATTTTTTAAAAACTTTTTTGCCGAAGGAGGAAAATACATGAAATTTGTAAACGTAACCAACGATGGTTCTGTGGCAGCAGAAGACCGATTGAAAGTGGGCAAAGAATATAAAATTGGTGTAATTGTTTCGGTCAATGCAGCCGGACTTCGAAAAGACCTTGAAGATGGTGGAATCCTCAGGGGGTTAAGCAGTGGATTTTAATTTTATAAACAGAAATGTAAAATGAGAAAGTCAATTCATACCCTAAGTCTAATCGGAGATTACGGGAAGCGTCAGACGCTGGTGAGTTCGCGGGCGGCGGCGGTGTTATAGGCCGCGCGATCGGACTCCGAAAGTTTCTGGGCCA
>JBBQWB010000161.1:0-3913 GCA_038210985.1 Bacteroidales bacterium | reverse complement strand
GAAATTAGTTTTAGCTGGTGCGCATACCTTCGTAGACCAACAAAACAGCTACAACAGCCGCAACACCTTCTCCGCAAAAGAAAAAGACGACGAAACACAATACTCCTATTTTGGAGCTAGGTATTATGCGGCGTGGTTGTGCAGGTTTGTGAGTGTTGATCCATTGCAATTTGAGTATCCGTATTATACTCCGTATCAGTATGCAGGGAATAAGCCAATAAGCTATATTGATTTGGATGGGCTGGAGCCTGCTATGCCCGAGAGTGCAATGATGCCTAAAATGCAATTGGATAATAATGTTTGTTCTGATAATACTGATGTTCAGATACCGTATAAGTTTAATACAAATTTTCATGTAAAACAAATGACAAGCAAGCAATAAAAGATTTTAATAGTCTTGCAGAGTTTAATAATATATTTACAGGTAAATCAAAGTATATAAATATAGATAGCGATGGTAATGTAAATATGATTGATAACTACAATAAAGCATTGTCGCATCCGGATGTACATGATGTAGAAGCAGTGAAATTGCTTGTAAAGAGTGTGTTTAACTTTGGTTGTAAAGCAATAATGATAATTCTAAAGTAATTTGTAATCTTCAGACTAAATCATTCTTTTTTTCTTAATGTGACTTTTTATTCAAATGTAAATCGCACCGTAATAGCGTAATCAAACAGATAACTTGTCCGACAACTGGCGGATAAACCTTGCTTGACGGCAGACAAGCCTCGAATTTGAAGTTTTCTTATTTTCAGTCCTTGATTTTTAAAACCAACATTGAATCGGAGTCAAACACTGAGTTTTTTTGCAAGGATTAATTACAAAAAGTCCATATGCTTAGTGTATTAAATTTATTTTTGCATTATTTTGACAAAATGTTGCACAGACTTATCTTTTTACTACTTTTGTTCGCAGAAAAACACGTTCATTGAGATTTAATAAACACTTACAAGATAAGTGTTAAAAAAGATTTCAAAACTTTTTTTGAAATTACATAAAAGATTAATAATAAGGCTTATAAAGATTTTGGCTAAGAATTTTATTTTCCCAAAAGCTTTTAAAGTATTTTTATACGTTTGAGTGTAAGAATTTAATAGGAGAGATGCCAGAGTGGTCGATTGGGGCGGTCTCGAAAACCGTTGACCCTGCGAAGGGTCCTAGGGTTCGAATCCCTATTTCTCCGCAAATCAATAAAAAATGCCGAAAGGCATTTTTTATTGATTTAGCCTCCCCCCATTTGGGATCACGTTCGAGCGAAGCGAAGGACGTAATCCCAATCAAAAAAAAACTTTTGAAAAAATCTAGAGCGAAGCTCCTTTTTTATTGATTTAGCCTCCCCCCATTTGGAATTAATGGTGCTAACATAAAGAAATAAATACTATCTTTGGATAAATTTTAAAATCCAAAAATATGACACCAAATCAATCTTTAGAAAAAAGTTGCCAAAATTTAAAATACATATTTGATTAAAATAAACAATTATTTTGCATTTATTCCATTTTTTTCTATATTTGTCCATCATAACAGTGTAAATTAATTAATAATAATTTCAATGAAACATTTAATATACCTATTTTTGACTTGTGTTATTTTGACAAGTTGCTCAAATAACAAGTCTTTAGAAACAAATAATGAAGCGAACCAAATGGATAGTTTAAAACAAAAATTTATTCCGATTTTTAACGGCGTTTGGGTTTTGACAGATTATATTGAAGCAATTGAACAAACTAAATCACCACTAAAGTCAGCTTCCATTCTACAAGGTGTAGTGGCTATGACGATAGATGCAACAACAAAGTACGACAGCATTGATGTTGGTGCAAGTATGAACAATCACGAAGGGTATAACTTCTCGGTGTATTTTAAAAATGGACAAACACCTAGTAGTTTAAAAACTAATATTCCCAACTATGAAGTAGAATCAAACTTCTACGATCTTGGTTATGAAACGATAAACAATCAAGATTTTTTATTTCTTTATCATTATAACACAAAAAATGAACTTATAGATAAGCAAAAGTTTACTAAAGTTGGAGAAAATCAAAAAGACAAGGATTTAGACTTGGGAATTCAATTTATAGTAAACGAGAAATTGTTTTCGGGCAAGCATTTACTTATCGATAATAAAAAAGTTGTAACAAAAGTTGTATTAAATAGCGATGGCTCATTGACTGGCCACTCAGACTTTAAAACATATTATGTATTTACCGACTTTTTAGGTGGTCATAAACCAGTTTTGGATGGAATCTCTTTTAATATGTATAAAAAGAATGAAAAGAATTTTGCATTCATTATAAAAAATGACACGACATATTTGTACAATACTATTGGAAACGAAGATGAAGGAGAAGTTCTGAAACTTGGTAAAATTCAATATAAACTTGTACGACAATAAGAACAGGCGGTACAAAGAATGGCATGGTAAAGCGGGTGCAAAAAACGGAAAGTGTGCGGTATTACGCTGTTGTAGTGATACACAGGCAAAGTTGCATGGCTGCCATTTATGAACAGGCACGATACAAAACGATTACCAACAGTATGCTATTCTTTTATCTTAAACGATTTATTGACAATACTAATATCTTTTTTAACAGTTGTAGTATGACTTGAAAATTTCAATCTTCTAAAAATTCTTTTTATTGAAATTCATTTTTCAACAAGTCAATCTTCTTGTTGCCAAAGTTTTTTGGCAATTTTTCAACTAAGTTTTATTTATTTTTATTTAAAAACCATTTTTACTGTTATTACAAATCTTAAAGTAATTATTGTTCTTTTTGGTTTTATTTCGTGGGCTTGAGTTTTTAAAACAAATGCTCAAACTAGCCAAAATATCAGAGATCCTTATGACAAGATTAGAACATTCGTCAACACGGAAGACTTGGAGTATTTCAATCAGCTGAGAACCTATATGACGACAAAAGATAGCACAGAACAGATGATTTGTAAGGCAGTAGTTTATGCTATTTTGCAAGATACACTCCTCACTGATGAACAAAGACAGATACTATCATTAGCATATTTTGAAAGATTAGCAAAAATGCCAGGGTGTAACTATAGATTTTGCAAAAATAATAGTGAACGAAAAAAAGCACGTCCAGATGATTTAGTATACGAAGATAGATCTCAACGATACTCTTTACTGAATTTTCTTCTTTTTGCTGACATACTTTTTAAAATTTAAAGTTTATACTTTTATTATCTTAAATAGTTGTCCTAATTTTGGGGTATATTATACTCCTCAAATTCAGACTATTACATAACTTGTATTGGTATAACCGATTACCGAATACTGATAACCGATTAATGGAGGTTTCGACAGGCTCAACCAACGTTTACCGTTTACCGATTACCGACCGTCGTCCAACGATTACCACTAAAAATTTAATATCGAAGGCGAGAAAAAAGTTGGCGTTTTCTTACAATGACTTTTGGTGGCTTCTAAAAATTAGATTTTTTGAGGCGATTAAGATTTTGAAACCGCAAAATACTAGCGTATTTGAGGATTTAAAAATTGAAAAGCAACGATGAAAAAGCAATTTTTAGAAGGCACCAATTAATGGTTTTCAGAATAATAGGATATCAACTCCTTAAACTTATCTCCCCGATGTTCAAAGTTTTTAAAACTGTCGTAGCTCGAAGCAGCGGGTGAAAGCAAGCATGATTTTCCTTTTTTTGTCTTTAAAAATGCAGTTTTTACAATGTCAGAGTAGTTGTCGAAAAATAAAAATTCCAATTTATTTTGTGTGTTTTTGGTTTTTATAATTTCAATCATGCGTTTGCCTGCATTGCCTGTAAATATAATTAAATCGACATTTGTTTGATAAAGTTTTTCGATAAAATCTTCATAATCAATACCTCTATCAAAGCCACCCAAAATAATTGTGCTTACATCTTTTAATGCCGAAATAGC
>JBBQWB010000160.1:0-3917 GCA_038210985.1 Bacteroidales bacterium | reverse complement strand
TGGAGATGCACACCTAAAAAACTTCTCTTTATTAGAAACCCCTGATGGGGATATGCAATTATCTCCTGCATATGACCTAATGAACACAAAGATACATGTTAATGATTCGCCTATCGCATTAAATCTTTTCAGGGAACTTGAAAGAACTAGTTTACCAAGAGGTCAAAATTATTCATATACAATGAAGGATTTTATCGAATTAGGTAAACGATTTGGTATAAGTGATAGACTGCTTGAAAAAATATTAAAGGAATTTGAAGGCACCCAAGATAAAATGAAGAAAATGATAAACAAATCCTTTCTTTCAGACAAGGCTAAAAATAAGTATTTGGAGATAATTGAAAAGCGTTTTGTGCAACTTTTCTTGAACTAGGACATAATGCTCGTTTTTCAAACATAACTAATAAATAACATGTTTAATACTACATTCCAGACCCACCACCTTGAGTTTGTCCACTACCCTGTTTTTGTTCTTTTTCAAGTTCAATTTTGCCTATACGAAACGTTAAACCTACTACATAATATCTACTATTTGACCATGATTTTGAGGTAGAAACGAGGGTTGGAGTTTCGGTATATTGTGTGCTTTTTTGAGTATCAAAAATATCTTGAGCACTTAAACTAAGCGATAGTTTTCGTTTAAAAAAATCTGCTTTAAACGATGCATTTACAATATACAAATCGCTTGACGAGCCCATTAATGTGGGAGCTTTCGACCTATAAAAACCCATCATTTGAAATTGATAGTTTTTTAAAAACGAACCAGATAGAATAACTTTTCCATCATACGAAAAATCGTTTTTCGAAACAACGTAGGTTCCAAAATCGGCATATATATCTTTATTGTAAAAATTACCATTAATCAACACATTTAAAAACGGTTTTGGTCGGAACGTAAAAGTAACGTCACCTCCAGTAAATATATCTCTTCCCGAGTTTGTCATAAACGAATACAGAGTGTATCGTTGCAAATACGAGTCATAAACTGCCTCCATTGTATTAGTTTGACTTTTATCCGTTCGGCGATGATATAACGACAAACTCAAATATCCAACTTTTTCAAAATATTTAGATGCTCCCATTTCAAATGAGTTTGTAAAGGCTGATTTTAAATCAGGATTTCCTTTCCATATTGACTCCTCATTCATGTAGCTAACAAAAGGATCGAGATACCATATTTGAGGATATTGAACTCTGCGACTATAGCTTAATGTGTAGCTAAACATTTTTTTTGTTTGATAACTAAGATGAGCCGATGGGAATAATCCGAAGTAATCCCGATTTATTTGAGAAGCCATTGAAATGGAATTCAAAAAATTATACTGATACTCACCTCGCAAACCCACTTTGTACGTAAATGACTTTATTTTTTGCGACCATGACAAAAATGCATTTGCTTGTTTTGAATAGGATTTTTTGAAATTGCTAAAAAGACTAGAATATATCCATTTTTGTGAACTAAAATCGAACGTATCAACGGGTGAACTTTGATCAAACGTATTATAATTTAACGAGAATCCAGACTCAAAAAAATAATTTGTTTTAAAATTATTAAAATACTTCACATCTAAATCATACCACGCACCATCGTAATCGCTTATTGATTTGTACTTTCGGTTTCTATCTATTTGTGAAACCGTTTCGCTATTTTCTCCCGAATTATTATTTAACCATTGTCCAAGACCAAAATCAATATTTATATAATGTTTTTGAGGAATAAAATCATGATTAAATGCCCCCCCCGCATGCCAATTCCCGCTCTTACTATTCGATAAATTCATCTGCTGAATGCTAAACGCCATTGAATCAGCATACACATAACGTTCGTTTATACTTCCCGAAGTATTACTTCCATTGCTAATATTTCCACCAAAATAGATATTTGCTTGGGTCTTTTCCGAAAAATTATATTCTGTATCAAAATAAATTGCACTCCACTCATGTTCCGAAATATTATTATTAGATAAGTTATAATCGTATAATGAATTTATTGAATCTCTTACTAGTCCAGCATTAACACTATTCCATTCATATTGCTGCTTTGAATAAGAAGTGTAAATATTGAATTTCCACTTTTCGTTCGACCAAACAAACGACAACCATGGATTTAATTGAGGCTGAGTTCCAGCGTTTACACCTAAGGATAAAAGAAAGTTTTTCTTAATCTTTTGTTTGGTTACAATATTAATAATACCAGCAGTGCCACTTGCACTATATTTTGCCGATGGATTTGTCATTACTTCTATTCGTTCGAGTGAATTTGCTGGTAATTGTTGCAAATATGTTTTTAAACCATCTGCCAGAATTCGGGATGGTTTATCGTTAATCCATATTTCCACATCCGAAACACCTCGAAGTGTGATATTTCCCTCTAAATCAACCCACACTCCTGGAGCATTTTGCAATGCATCCGAAGCCGAACCCGATTGAACACTCGGATCTTCGCTAACATTATATACCTTTTTATCGGCTTCGTATTGATACATTAATTTATCGGCTTTAATTTCAACTGTTTCGAGATTTTGAGCCGATTTTTGTAACAAAACATCTCCAATTTGTTTCTCTTTTTTATCCAATTCAATTGGAATTAATGAAGTTGGATAACCCATGTAAGATATTCTAAGAAAGTACAAACCACTATCTAATCCTTTTAAAACAAAAAAACCATCCATATCGCTCGTTGTTCCTTTTACAAAAACTGTATCGCCTTGTTTTAAAATACCAACGTTTGCAAACGGTAAAACCTCTTTACTTAATCCATCCATTAAACGACCTTGAATTGAATAATTATTTGTTTTTTGTTGCGAAAATCCAACAATCACACATCCCATTAAAGAAAGGATAAAAAGTATTTTTTTCATTGTCAAAATTTATTTAGTCAAATTTATAAATATCTTTTAACATTATGATTTTTTTTAGATAATTTAGTATATTATCATGACAAACAGCCGTAATATTAGGTAGTTTTAGAAAAAAAGTCTCACTATCATTCCGTTAACCCGTTGTCCGAAGTCTCCGACTTCGGACAAGAAAAACCGTTTTGTACGAAGTCGGAGACTTCGTACAACGGGTTAGAGTCGGAGACTTCGTACAACGGGTTAGAGATTTAGAAAAAAATTGGCTTATTAAGAATTTTAAAAAGATCAGAATAAAAGTGTTTTATTGAAAGTTAACAATAACTAGTCCTTGCAAGAAAACTCAGTGTTTGATAAGACACTAATTACCGTAAAAATATTTTTCATACAAAACAGGCAGTATAATGTTTAGCTGTTAATTCAAAACACAAAAGGTATAACCCTCCATGTATTTTTGGAATAATCTAAATATTTTGGGAAGCAGTTTTTAAGTAAATGCTCTTCAATATACATTTTTAAAACTAAAACCAAAATTAAAACAATAAGAATCATTGTATTTAATAGATTAAAGTTTTGAATCAAAAAAGATGTACAGTAAATTAAAACCGATGTGTACATTGGATGACGAATAACTGAATATGGTCCTTTTGTGGTCAATTCAGATTCTTTTCGAGGGTCGGGTAATGCGGTTATGGTTGATAATTTCATGCTAACAATAGCCCAAATTCCAAAAATCCCGGATAATAAAACCCCAATTATAGTTAATACCGAAAGTGAAACATAAATTACTTGCATGGAAAACCAAACTATAACAGCAATTTGAATAACAACTAAAAGATATCGTAAAAACTTATATTTCAAAAATAAATTCACCATTTTTTTTCCAAAGATAAAAAAAATCTTTACCCGTTGTCCGAAGTCTCCGACTTCGGACAAAAAACCCTTGTCCGAAGTCGGAGACTTCGTACAACGGGTTAGAGATTTAGAAAAAAATTGGCTTATTAAGAATTTTAAAAAGATCAGAATAAAAGTGTTTTATTGAAAGTTAACAATAACTAGTCC
>JBBQWB010000159.1:0-4017 GCA_038210985.1 Bacteroidales bacterium | reverse complement strand
TCTTTGGCACGCATTTCCCAATCATTTTCATTCATATTATTTCGTTCCTTATAATTAGATACAAATATAATTATTATTTGATAATACAACAATAAAATGAACGAATTATTTTAAATTTATTTGTGATTTAGTTCACCCCAGTCTGAGCCTCTATATGCAAGGCTTCAGAAATAAGGCTATCGTTGTATGCCCATACATATAAATTATAAATTTTATTACTCGCTAGTTTTTGTTGAAAAAAACTGATTTCGTTAAAAAGGTTTGTTGCACTGTTTATATCATTAACAAAGTTTATTTTATAACCTTTGGCTTTATCAACACCGCCCCAATGCCAAATAATATTATTGCAGTCACAAATTGCTTCGAGTTTAAATGGTTTTGGGAGAACTGTATCTTTAAAAATAGTATCTTCAAGATCCTTAACAACTTGAATCTTCGAGCAGTTTAGATCTGTTTGCTCATTAAAATCAATATTTTTTGAACTCGCTTGGCTAATTAAGTCTGAGTTAAAATCTCGGCTTTCGATATAAGCAACTATTAAAAGTAGGCAAATAAGAATAAAATAACTTTTCATAAACTTTAATTTTAAATTATAACTTATTTTGCTCTGCAGCCCACTTTTCAGCATTACTCTCCAGAGTTTCCTTATTATCTTCTGATGAATAATAAAGTTTTGCATTTTTAATTTTATGATTATTAAATATCCCATTCGCAATCAGATTGCATAAAGAAGTTTCATCCAAATTAATGATAACATTGATATAGAAGAGAAAACCACTGTCTTTATTTCTCATTTGCCAAATCATCTTTTCATGAAAATCTGATATGCTCTCAACATATAATTTTTCTCGATATTTATTCATTTTAAAACCCTCAATAAATTTTGGTTTCATATACATATAGCAATCATCAGTAACTCTGAATCCTAATGCCGCACCTCCTACAGAATATTTGTTTTCAAATTTATAATTAGAATCATCTAAACTTTTGCAGAATAACCTTGCGTCTAACTTACCAGCAAGAACCGATTTAAGTAACAATTCATAAATTAATTTTCGTTGTCTATTATGCATAAGAACCACATTAACAGTTCCCCAACCCCTATACCCAATAACTTCCTCAGACACATATTCTAAGTTTTCAAACATTCTGTATATTTGATAATAGTTTATTGAGTCGATTTTAGCTATTGAATCTCTTGTAAAGTCGTTATATGTGTTCCCGTTATACTTTTTATTACATTGTTTACGATAATCCTGATCCAAAAAATGTATCCTTTCCAGTCCGTTTATTATTGTTGTATCATTTAATGAAGTGAGAGTATCTATCATTTCTTTTATCTCGGGCCATGTTTCAAGCTTTTGATACTCTTTATTAGTGAGATAGCCATTCTTTAGTCCTGTTTTTCTTATTAAAAAATAAATGTATTTTTTAATGCAGCCTTCATCCTTTCTGCTATCCATTTCGCATTTAATTGCATGTCCAAGATCAGCCATGAATGGAATTTCAATGTAAGTAAAGGCTTTCTCATAAATTTCGGCAGCTTTTTTAAAATCGCCTTTCATAATATATTTCTCAGCCTTATAGACATGCTTATAATATTTGCTGATGCTGTCATTTGCTTTATTAAAAAGCAATAAAGAATCTAGTTTAAAATCGTTTTGCTGAGAGAATATTAATGAGCAAAATTCAATAGATAGAATTACAAATATTATTACTCTTTTCATTTTTTTTAGAATTATTACTATATTATATATCTTTAGTTAACAAAAGAGGACACTAAAAATAGATAATTTATTTAAATATAATGTCCTCTTTGCAATTATTCTATCGTGTTGATGGCGCTGGAGCTTGTGGAGCTGTCTTCATATCTCCTCCGCAAATTAAGTTATTAGAACCACTAATAGTGGTTCCGTTCTCATCATACTCGCTGTTATCCCAATCATTTGAATATGAACATATTCCTCCAGAACCCAAATCTAAGGAACCAGCTCCAGTCTCTTCATAATCACATGTTCCACCAACGAGCATTCCTAACTCATTCTTTTCGATTTTCTCGAATTTTTCTTGATTTAAACTTTCTAATTTCATAATAAAATAATTCAGCCATGAACAGACTTTGTCTGTTGAAACATCTTGATTTTCAGCAAGTATGAGTATCATAACTATTCATTTGATTTTTCAAATTTCCGAGCTTCCCTTTTTAGATTTCTTTTTGACTTACTAGATTTGTAGAAGACCTTATATTCTTTCCCTCTCAACTCATTTGAGATAATCACATCCCAAAAACCTGTGTCATCAATTATTTCGCCTGTTTCATAATTAAAATAAAATGTTCTTGGATCCTGTCGAAACTGCCATATAATCTTTTTTCGATAAATTTTATACGAATCTATCATAAGTTTTTTCGATTGATTATCATAAAACTTTCGATTCTCTTTCGATAATTTAAAAAATAAAAGTATTCGATTATTTAGTAGATGTGCACGGCATGAGGTAATTGGAACCATGTCGGGATTACTTTCACGATAAGAAGACCAAGCAAGAATGTTTATAAAATGATTTGAACTAAGTTTCCCAGCAAATACAGACTCCAAGAGCAGATAATACAATTCGTGATTTTCACGATTATGATTGAGAATTGTGACAAATGAGTTCCAATTCTCTCCCATTGTTCCTTCAGAATAGCCTTTGTGTTCTTTTAATAAATCAATTAATTTTTGGCCTGTTATTGCATCAATTTTGTTAATTGAATCTATACTACTCTTTTCAAATCGTTTCGACTCATTCTTTCCAGAAAATTCCGAACGATACTTTTGATCAAATGCTAACAAATCAACAAGCATACTACTTATAGAAGTATCAACTCCAGAATGCATCGTATCAGTCAAAAATTTAATCTCTGGCCAAAACTCAAGTTTGGTTAATAAGGTATCGCTATAAATCTGATCTTTTTTTCCAGAGATGTAAGTTTTTTTCCACACATAATACATGATTCTATCTTTATTTTTATCACCATATAGCTCACATTTTAGTGCGTTATTTATGTCTCGCCAAAAAGGATTTTCCACATACGTAAAAGCTTTCTCATAAAAATTCCCCGCTTTTTTAAAATTACCTTTGACAATTTTTAATTCTGCTTTGTTTGTGTTCTTATAATATAATAGAAGACTATCACTAGGTCGAGAATTTGAAATTAAACTATCCAAACTGGACCAGCTGGTTTGTGATATAATCAAATTATAACAAAACAGTAATATTGAAAATGACATTATTTTTTTTATCATAAATATTTTATTTCGGGTTTAAAAATACTAAATTACATTATAATCATTACTCTTTACTCGTATTGGACTCTAACATCCCTAATTACTTTTCATGTATACCACGCAATACGTTACATTTTTCCTAAATAAATAGAGCAAGTTTAAAATTTTTCTCAATTACCATAACCAATCAATAATTAACAATGTCCCAACTTCTCTCAAACGACAAATCTAAAACAATATTTTGCAATATTGTAATATTTTGTGCTTAAATTAGCACACGAAAAGCAAACTGGCTGATATTCAATAGGTTATGGAGAAAATAAAAATGTAGAAAATAGTTATTTTCATAGCTTAAATATAAAATTTAGGAGTATCTTGGGTTTTGTTTTGTAAGATAAGTGAATAGAAAAGTCCACAACTAGCTCTTTTTGCTGCGATACAGGATTTTCCTGAAGTTGTTCTTAGTGTTGGTTTAGTGTCGGTGATTATTTAGTAGTTAGCCGTTACGTGCTGTCATACGATACCAGACTGTAGATTTCCATCAAATAAATTTCTTTCCACCTCAAAACTTCTTTTTATAAAAATGGCAATAAGGATTTGAGCCAGTTTTTTCATAATAATCCTGATGATAATCTTCGGCAGGATAAAATTCTGATGCAGGAGTCAGTTTTGTAACCACGCTATATCCTTTCAACTTTAAAATATCTATAAGTTTCTCAGAAACTACCTTTTGATTATCGTCAAAATA
>JBBQWB010000158.1:0-4020 GCA_038210985.1 Bacteroidales bacterium | reverse complement strand
AAGTAAACACTGTCGGGAGCAGATTTCCAAATTAGGTATGGTTCTGTTACTCGATAAGCAGTATTATAATTAACTTGATTAAAACTACTTATTGGTAAGTAAACACTGTCGGGAGCAGATTTCCAAATTAGGTATGGTTCTGTTACTCGATAAGCAGTATTAAAATTTAATCCATAATTTAAACCTTCAAATTTTTTACTTCTAACACGAGTGTTTAAATTAAAACCAACTCTTTGTTTTGAATCACTCATTCGATATCCGTCATCTGAATGACCATTTATGCCCAATACAAAATCAAAATTACCTATTCGTTGGCTATGCGAAAATTGTATTCCCGAAAAAGTAGGTTGACTTCCACGTTTCCAGTTTAGTACTTCTCGTTCGGGTTTACCATATAATCCGGTATAAAAAGTCATTTGAGTTTGAGGAATTGCACCAGGCCATGAAGTACGAATATTTATGGTGCCGTTTAAAGCCGATGAACCAAAAAGAGCAGAAGAAGCTCCTTTAATGATTTCGATTTGTTCAATATTTTCGAGCGATACAGCCCACCAAATGGTTCTGCCACTTGCTCCAGATAAAATAGGTAAATCGTTTACCATAAGCAAAACGCGACTTCCAGCACCGTACGAAAATCCACTGCCACCTCTAATGCTAATTTGATCTTGCATCATGGTAATTCCTGGAATTTTATCTAACGCACTTTCTAAACTACGGGTGTTGCTGTTTTCTAAAAATTTCGGCTTAATTAATCCCATCGAAACCGTTACTTCGGCCATGTTTTGCTCGTGACGACCAGCACTCACAACCACTTCATCAAGTAATTTTTGCTCAGGTACCATTTCGATAATTAATTTTCGCATTTCGGTTCCTTTGGCAATTATTATTTGTCTAATATCAGACGAATATCCTATAAATCTAAACTCTAACTTGTGCTTTCCAGAAGATAAATTGAGCATGAAATTGCCAAAGACATCGGTTGAAACTCCAGTAGTATCGTCCACTACAACATTTACTCCAACCATGGTTTCCTTGTTTTTTGAATCTACTACAGTTCCTTTAATTGTAACTGTGTTTTGTGAAAATAAAATAGCAGTTGTTAAAAGTAAAAAAATAAATAAAAAAGTTTTTTTCATAGTGCTAGTTTTAATAATATACCCTGAAGTTTATTGCTTCAGGGTACAAAGTTAAGTAAATCTATTAAATAAATCGAACCTAAAACGATTTTTACATTCTAAAAGAATATTGAAGTGCGATGTTACGTGGAGGTTGAACGTCGCCCGGACGAACCATGTATTCCCTGTTTAAAGCATTTTTCAAAACTACGGCAAACTTTGAATTTGCATTAATTTGCCATGCAACTCGCAAATCTAAATAATAATCACCACCTTTTTTCTCTTCACGATATTCTTTCATGCCAGGGAAAATATATATTCCAGAGGGAAGTCGAACTGAACCTATAGGAATCATAATTTCTTCTTCAAAAATATTATCGATGGAAACCATTTTGCTAAAATATTCAAATGAGCCACCGATAGATAGTTTTTTATAACTAATATCCACATCTGCTTTTATATTATGCTGAAAACGGTATTTTAAAAAACTGGTTGTATTACTGCTGTCACCACTTAAGTCAACAGGATTAATAAATGTGTAACCAGCTAAAAATGAAATTGGAATATTCCGAATGGAACCACGTCCAGTTAAACTTAATTCAAATCCATATATTTGAACTTTACTCACATTTTGTGCTTTAAAACCAGTTTTACTAGTAATGTATTGGGTTAATGTATCAAAACCAATTGCTGGCATAGAATCAGGGAAATAAGTGTCAAATCTGAATTCGATCATATCGGTGTAGGAAGTGAAAAAGCCGGCTACATCAATAAAGGCATTCCAGTTACTAACAGTAAAAGCTTGTTTTAAACCAATTTCACCACTCCATGCTATTTCAGATTTTAGGAAAGGGTTTGGAAATATGTTAACAGCATCGGCAGAAGAGTTCATGTATCTTTCACCAATAGTTGGGTAACGATATCCTTGACCAAATGAAGTTCTAAAAAATGTTCTTTCACCTACTCTATAATTCGCTCCAGCACGAAAAACTGGTTTCCATTCCATTGCTTGTTCTCCATCGCGATATCCTTCAAAACGAGCTCCCAGTGATAAATTTAAACGTTTGTATTTTTTATCAATTTGCGAAAAAATACCAGCGGATGATGCATAATGATATTCGGAACCAAAAATTTGAGCTTTAGAGGCACAATAACTACCCGAAGCACCACTGTTTAACACCAAATTGTCGCCAAAAATGTGTTGATATTGGTATTCGCCATAATACATATTATCTTTGCTCTCTTGATTGGTGTTGTTTTGATTATCAGCTGTTAAAACTCTACCTTTTAAACTGTGTTTGTTTGTTTTTGTATAATATACCAAAAATGGGTCAACAGTTAAATAAGTATTTGTTTGCTCCATAACGGTAACGTTTGGATCGGGTTCGTAAGGATAAACAGTTGTGATAGTATCGGCTCCATTAATTTCCTTTTCGGTTCTCCAAAACAAAAAGCTTTTTGTCCAACGGCGATTAGCACCTGCATTGATTCCATATGATAATCCTTCGTGTTTTTTACTACGATAACGGGTTTTAAAATTTATTCCAACACGCTGCGAGTAATCATCTTTTCGATATCCTTGGTCGTTTAATAAATTACCAGATACAACAAAATCGAAATTACCTAACTTTTCGGAATGCATAATTTGATAACCGCTAAATGATTGTAAATTGTTGCTCCACCATTTAATTTCGGAACGAGCCGGATTTGTATAAACTCCAGTATAACTTACAAGTTTAGTTTCGGGGTGCGAAGTAGGCCAAGCTGTTCTAACATTCATAATTCCGTTCATCGCCGATGAGCCATACATTGCCGAAGCAGCTCCTTTAATTACTTCTACTTGGTCGATATTTTCGATGGGTATTATCCACCATTTAGCTTCTCCAGTTGCTCCAGTTAACATAGGAAGGTCATCTAATAATAATAAAACACGACTTCCAGCTCCATATGAATATCCGCTACCTCCACGAATACTAGCTTGGTCTTCGTATATAGTTACACCAGGAACTTGTTGCAAAGCACTTTCTAACGAAATGGTATTGTTGTTTTCTAACATTTTTGGCTTTATCAACTCAACCGAAACGGTTAAATCTGCTAACTTTTGTTCGTGACGACCAACACTCACAACAACTTCATCAAGCAATTTAGTCTTTTCAACCATCGAAATATTAACATTTTTAAAATCTCCTGCTTTTAGATTAAAATCTTGAGTTGATTCGCCATAACCAACAAATGAATACTTTACAGTATATGTGCCTGGTTCAATTTCTAAAATGTAATTTCCAAAAACATCGGAAACAGTTCCGTGCTTTGCATCGGCATATACATTAACACCTACTAAGGTTTCTTTGGTTCGAGAATCAATAATGGTTCCTTTAATGGTTGCTTTTTGAGCTTTTGAAACTAAAAAAGTTGCCATTAATATACAAATCAACAAGTACCCTTTTTTCATGCTTAATAATTTGATTAATAAATTAGGTTATAGGTTAATTGATGCGTGTTTTTAATAAAGTTTATCCCAAAAAACTTTTTTTCAAGCGACTAAATTAATAAAAATCTACAATACTTATTTTTTTACTTCTTATTTATGCTGTGTTTTTTATCGAATAATAATTTTTTTACCGTGTTTTTTAAAGTTGTGTTTGCAAACTTGTTGTTTTAAAGGTGATTACAACAAGTTGTTAATTTATTGCTATAAATTTGATTCGAATAAATTATTATGAATTTCAATCAAATGTGAGTGTTTTAAACAAATGAATCACTATTGTCCGATAAAATAAATAAATTTTGCTTTGGGTGTAAATTACTTCAATCAATTTTTGCCTCAATCCTAAAGGATGAATTGATTTTCAGCAATTTACATTCGCCAGCTGGCGAACAAGCGGGCAATAAATTGCGGAAAATC
>JBBQWB010000157.1:0-4074 GCA_038210985.1 Bacteroidales bacterium | reverse complement strand
AATCCCGCTGCAAAATGAGGCAACGGATCTACAAATTGAGGAATCAATAACGGATCAATAGGTGTCTGAACACCTTGTGCATTAAGGGTCAAGCTTATAATTATGACCAAAAAAGGAGGTAAAATTTTTGTTTTCATACTTCACAGTCTTAAATTAATAAATACATATTAAATTGAATTATTTTTTAAATTATAAAACCACTATTTTATTATTGAAATATTATTCTTTGTTTTCTTTATTTTATTGATACTGCTAATTTTTCGGAATTGTTCCATGAGAAAAATAACATATCACTTTTACTGCTATAATCGTTTCTTTCCATTGAGTTAATAACCTTATCAGACCCATACTCTTTAGGCATTTCATCTTGGAGAAATGGCTGAAATTCACTTGAAAAGTATTGCTCGCCATTCATTACTTTTTCAATTGCAGTCTCAAGTTCATTCAATCCACTTGTTTTCAGAATAAATCCTTTAACTCCCAGTTCTATCATTCTAAAAAAGTATTCTTGCTCGGCAAATGCTGAGAATACAATGATTCTCATATTGGGATGAATGTTGAGCGCAAGTTTAGTTGCTTCAAATCCATTTATTTCGGGCATATCAATATCCATTAAAACCAGATCCGGTTTATTCGTGGATAAAAGGTTTATGAACTCTTTACCATTTGAAGCTTCACCGATAACATATCCGATATTTTCAAAGTTAATAATTGATTTAATCCCCTGACGGAAAATCAAATGATCGTCAACTAAAATGATATGCGGAATTTTTTTAGATTTAGATAGCATTATGATTTAGTTTATTGCGTTTTTACACAAAGTCACAAAATTTACTTTAAATAACGAAGTAAAATTACAAAAAAGCTAAAATTAAAAAAAGGGTAAAAAGGGGGTAAACATCCCCGATAAAAGATGTAAATTGAGTAGTGAAAAAGGATGAGTAAATATCGGCTTAAAGTATGAACTGAATCGGTTAGAACTGTGGCTTACCCCGTAAATCCTGTGTTTGTTGTATTAAAAAACCGATTAAACGTTTTGGTTCGAGATAGGAATTACAAGATAAAATGAAGTGGAAGGAAAATGAAAGAAAAAAAGCTAAAGTTGCTTGCAAAATAGATTTCAAAATAATAGGAAAATAGAATGGGTTATTCTATGCTACGAAGGGGATGCGCATATTTCAATCACACACGAACAGGACTAGCCGACAGCTGCCCTGCTGTGAACTGTCTGACTGCGGAATCCCACAAATAGTGTGATCGGGCAGGTGGCTTGGCTAGCCGGTGTTGAACTAAATTCCCTACGGGAAAAGCCCTTGATTAGTATTGATTATCAACAATATATACTTTATTCGTTGTTATTCGTTTAATGATACTGAAGGGGAGAACCAGAACTTCTCCCCAAAATTAAAACTATTTTTTAATATTCAGTATCATTATGCAACAAAAAACAGAATTTACTATTCTCGAGCGTGCCATTGCCACGGTCGAAGGAACGGAAACAGGTCGCTTTCTCCATAGCATCTTTTTAAACTTCAAATTTTCATCCACGCTCATTGAATAGAGTTCCGGCTTGTGGGGATGTAGTTCAACCTGTGCTTCCGTGCTGGGTTTCTTCTTTCTGTGTTATTATTTACAACGCATCAATTTCATCACAAACTATATTTACGTGGTCAAGACCATACAAAAGTGCTGTTTCGTCTATATTCATCCATTTAAATAACTCCAGAATATGATTGTAGTGTTTTCTTGCGTACACAGTGTCTTTGACAAAATGACCTGATAAAAAGCAAATTGGTTCGTGATGAGCAATTCTATTTCTCAATTCGTTTATATCAGCCAGTTGATTCAAAATGTAATTGTGATTGTATTGAATTGTGGGTGTGCTACGTGGTTTTAGAGGCATTATCTGCAACAATGTACTGCCGGCAGCCATAAACTGGTTATTAGCAAACATAAATCGCCAAAAACCAAAACCCATTTCTGCAACCAATTTATAATGAGTATATGACCGATTCAAATTACCTATGGTATCGTTTATATTAGTTTGTGTATAGCGACATTTATTGTTGTCAAAAATGCCAGTTGGTACAGCAGCATTTTTGAGCCAATCGACACCATAAATTGCTGTATAATGAATGTCAATTGCATTTCTTAGTGCTATTTCGAAACAGCTTATAACGGTAAATAGCTCTTGCGACAGTTTAATATTTTTTCGATACAAGGTCATTGCTTTTCGGGTGTCTCCGCCACAAGATGCCAAATATCGACCCATGCGAGCCGATGTAATAATCTTTTCAAAATCAGAGTATATCATTTATTTCCAATTTTTTGTTGCATTATTCAAATAATCATGTTATCTTTGCAATATCTTATTCCCGGTTGCCGCTGAAGAAATTCAAGCTTCCGGGTTTTGTTTTTTTATGCTTTAGCACAAAAATACGAAGAATTTATACAATTATAATATTTTCTCTGCGGAAAGTAAAAATTGAAGGAACGATTTATTTTGAAATTTACACTATCGCTGCCGCACTTATTTAACCACGAGATAAAATCGCGGGGTAGCTGCGGGAACTCAAAGGTGAATCAATGAGAAAGAGAAATATCAAATAATAATACTACATTTACATACAAATCCACCCAACTACTGCAGGTGGCTCACTTTGCCGAATTGGTGGCTCACTTTTGCCGAAATAATTTATCAGAAATATGTTTTTACCGCAAATTCAAACTGGTTAATAAATATCTCTTTAAATCTCGAAATATTGTTTTGTTCGTAAAACAGTAACATTGCTTTCTTGTAGTCTATGGAGTCAACTGTTCTGAATGAAATTGGACAATAATTGTAATTCATTAAAATAGCATTACTTACAATTCTAGCTGTTCTCTTATTTCCATCCACGAAAGGTTGAATGTATGAAATCAACAATAAAATCAACAAAGCTTTTTCAAATATATTTTCTTTCTTGTTTACTAATTCGCAGACAGATTCCAAAGCTTCTCGAATTTGAAATTCGTTGTCTAATGGACGATAATTTGTTCCCGAAATACCAACTCTTCGCCTCCTTAAATTTTTGTCAACAGCTAACTCCTTAATGAGCAAACTATGAATATCTTCAATTTTTGAAATTGTCAGTGGTGTTAAATAATCTGGGTTTTCTACAATGAAATCAATCGCATCTTTATGATTCAGAAGCATAATTGCTTCTTCTTTGGTTTTTCCTGCTGCTGTTTCTCTGTCTTTAAGTAATCTTTCTGTCTCAAGTAGTGAATATGTGTTTCCTTCAATTTGAGACGATTTCCAACTTAAATCAATTGCTAAACGTTCAAGTTCTTTTTTGTATTCAAAGTCGGATAAATGAGAAGTATTTTCCTTGTATTTATTTTGTAATTCAGTCAGTTCTGAAAGTTCTTCTTCTGTAAACATTTCGCTTTTGTCAAGCAAACCAAAAACGTCTAAATTGAAATCTTCTTTAATTTCCCTTTCGTCAATTTCCTTTTCATAATAACTGTCTAAATCAATTGAATATAATAATTCATAAGAAGGTGAAATGGAATATTTTGTTCCTTTCCCTTTTCCTTCAGCAATTATGTATTTCTCAGTTAATAGTTTAGATAAAATTCGCTTTACTGTGGCATAACTAATCGAAGTCGCAAATTCTTTATGAATTTCGCTAGAAGAACAGTTTGTATGGTTTTGAATGAAATTTAGAATTTCTGTTTGTCTCGTTTCTGGCATAGTTTTATGTATTTAGCTCACAAATATATGAAATGTAGCTCAATTACCGACTAAAACGAGCTTTATTTTTTTATATAATGAGCCATAACGAACAAGGCTAGCCGCCAGCTGCCTTGCGCTGACCTGTCTGACTGTCCCTAGTTCCCCGAAGCATAATCCACTTGTGTTCCCAACGTTCGGCATTGCGTTCCCCGTAGCGTATAAAAACTTGTGCCACCCGATGTTTAGCGAAGGCTCTGCCTTCGTCATTGCTAAAATAAAAGCTCCGCTTTTAATATTATATTTGAACAGGAAAGTTTGGAAACTTCCTTTTAACTTCGACATAGCGAAACGCTTTG
>JBBQWB010000156.1:0-4173 GCA_038210985.1 Bacteroidales bacterium | reverse complement strand
ACAATTTACATCCTTCAGGATTGAGGCAAATAAATTGGTGAAAATCTGTAAAAAACTACCCCATAGATTTATTATTGTTTCTACTAAAATGATAATCAATGGAATAAATTGTCATTATTTATTTTTGTCGGTCAGTAATGTTATATTATATTAGAGTCTTTGTAAAACATGATTTTATCCATCCGCGATGACATGCAGCCATGTGAATAGAAATAAATTTGCAAAGTGTCCTCATTGTTAAAAAGACTATCGAGTTGCCCATTTAGCAAAAACTGATTAATTTGAGTAATGGAAATTGTATTTGCAGTTTTATTTTTTGTTTGAGAAATACATGGTTGTATAAACACAAAAATAAATAATATTAAAATTACAATATTCACGTTGTTGTTGAAAAAGGAGTGAGGGATTTTTAATGTGCATTGAAAAAAAACATTTAAAAATTCACTTTGTTAATGATAAGAGTGATATAGGAAAATTATTCCAATTTTTTATTGCGGTTTAAAATACTCTTCCATCAAGCGTTGAACATATTTGCCAAGTACATCAAATTCGATATTTATGGTCGTTCCTGATTTAAAATTATGGAAATTGGTAACATTGTAAGTATAAGGTATAATTGCAACAGAGAACATGTCTTTGGCTGAATCTACAACCGTTAAGCTTACTCCGTTAACGCAAATGGAACCTTTAGAAACCGTAAAATTGTTTAAACTTGGATCGTAGTTAAAATAAAATCTCCAACTGCCATCTTCTTCACTCACTTTAGTGCAAACTGCGGTTTGATCCACATGTCCTTGCACAATATGTCCGTCAAAACGGCTGTTCATCGCCATACTGCGTTCTAAATTTACTTCGTAGCCAACGTGCCATGTGCCTAAATTTGTTTTATCCAAAGTTTCCTGAATAGCTGTTACAACGTATGTGTTATTTGTATAATCCACTTTTACAATGGTTAAACAAACTCCATCATGAGCCATGCTTTGGTCAATTTTAAGTTCTTGAGCAATTGGAGTTTCAATAGTAATATTGATATTGGTTTGTTCTTTTTCAATTTTTACGACTTTTCCTGTCGATTCTATAATTCCTGTAAACATTTTTTATCTTAATAAAGTTAAACTTCCTTTTAATGATCGTAATTTTAATCCGCCCAAACGATATTCATAAACGTCGCAAATGTAATAATAAACTCCTTCGGAGCAATCCCTATGCGAAAATTTGTCTTTGCCATCCCACATAATATCTGGATTTTCGGAAGTGAAAACGATTACTCCCCAACGATTATAAATATTAATGTTAATTCGATTCACAAAATCGTATGGAAATGGTTGGAAAAAATCGTTGGAATTATCGCCGTTAGGTGTAAAAATATTCGGTAACGTATAAGGACTACATTCATTTAAGTCGATGCAAACAAAATTACTCAAATTGCTTTGGTTGTAGGTAGAGTCAAATGCAGCCACAGCAAAACATCCAGCAAGATAATCGAAATTGCTGGTAACAAATGTGTTTTGATAATTATTTAAAATGGAATCAATTTTTGCAAACGATCCATCTCCAGTTGAATTAAAATAAATGTAATATCCTTTCACATCCGAAAAGCAACTGTCGTTAGGCAAACTCCATGTAAAAGTATTCTTTTCGCAATCCGTTGATCCAACTAAAATTGGTTTACATGGAGGAATATTATCTTTAGGGATTTCGCAGCGTTTTTGCGAAAAATTAATTAAAGGAGTGGTTGTACCCTGAATGGTATAATCTCCCTTACTTCGGACATAATAACAATATTGTTGACCGTTTACAAGATTAATATCCAAGTAATTACGAGCTTGAACCGTTGTAATGGAATCCCAAGTGGTGCTACCTTCATTTTGTCGGAAGATGTAATATTCTTCATTAATCCATGGCACCGATTCATTCCAGCTAATCATGATTTTTTTATCACTAGGAGTAAGTCCAATAAATACACTTTCGGCAGGGTTTGAAGTGCTAACTAATAAATCATTATTTGGAGTTCGGTTGTAAAATTCAACTTTATAAAACCATGAATTTGAGACCGTATTTATCGAAGTTTCGGTATAGATTGTATCGTTTAAATTTGAAAATGTAGCAACTGGCAAATACGTTCCACTTTGAGTATTAGATTTGAGTAAAATGTATTCGTATGGGCCAGGGAATTGAACCGCATTAAACTCCGTAGGTTTCGACCATGCAATATACATTTTCCCATTTTGAGTATCGGTTTCATCCACACTAACATTTGTGATAATTGGGACATCTTTAACTAGTGAAGTACATACTTCGAGTGAAGCATAACTTTCGGCAAAATCGGGATAAGTGGCAATAACAACGTAACAATATTGATTTCCGTAAGTAAGTCCAAGTCCATTGTTGTTGTCGGTAAACGTAGTGTCATTTATCGAATTTAATGTTCCAACTAACACAAATCCGGTGTATGCCGGAACGCCAGTTTCGCAATAATCATGCGTCCAACCCGAAGGACCAGTATGACGATACACCTTGTAGCCAGTTGCATTGTTGCAAAAATGTTTACTCCAAGTAATAAAAATAGAATTTCCTATTGGACTTACCGCTACATTTTGTGGAGCAGGCGAAACCACCGTAACCCTCATGGATTTCATGGAAACTAAGCTAATTGGATTTCCGTTATCGGCAGCTTTAAACGTAAATTGATAAGGATATTTTCGAACATGGCTGCAATTTGTATTCCATGTAAGTTGCGATTGAACTGTGCCATAGCCAATTACAGGTTGAGTAAAACTTGCAGGCGAAGATGCCAAATTTAATGGACCACCAGTTCCCGTTAATGTAATTTGGTCGTTGTCGGGGTCGGTTGCACTAACAATTGTTGAAAAATAAGTGCCAGCTTCGATACAAGTATCCATGGAAGTAACAATAATTGGAGGGTGGTTATTGCAGGCACCAATGGTAATTTGCATATCACGAAGCACGCTGCCAATACGAATTCCACTTCGCCATTCTTCAATTAAAATAGCAATATTGTATTCGCCTTGCATAACTGGACTATCCCAATATAAATCGCCAGTGTTTGGGTTGATGGTTAAGGAGGTTGTAGCAAGTGGTAATGAATAACCAGGAACAACTTCGCCATTTAGTCCTAAACATGTAACTAAACGGTATGATAAACTATCGCCGTCGGGATCGTAAGCACCGGGATTGTGGTAAAATGGAATATTTACACAGCCATTATCAATTGGAGGATTTAGTAAGATGGGAGAGCTGTTGGATCCCAAAAATGGATTAATAACAAGTGTAGTTTGAATAAAAAATGGAATATTAACCGAATTTGGAATATTAATTACGCCATAATTTCGGTTTGGATCTTCCATCGAAATGGTGTAATTGCCAGGAGCTGGAAAGGTATGATTAGCAATATACACATTTTTTGATATTTCGTTTGGAAAATCAAATTTGTCAATTCGGTTTATGGTAGATAATGTTCCATCTCCCCAAACAACATCGAGGGTTGGACGGTCGGCAGGACTAGGAGTGTAAGTATACGTAACAAGCGTAAATTCGTATGTTAATCCACTAATATGACGGAATGTAATTTCTCCAGCCCGTTGATGGGTGGCAAAAGACACACTCAACGACAATAAAAAAAACAATATCGTCGTAATTTTTTTCATAAACATGAATACTTAACGCAAAAATATAGTATTTCGTTCAATTAAAAATGAATTTAATGCTAATAAATATTAATAGTAGAAATTAACCAGATTTTTGTCTGGATTTTTTGGTGCCAATTTACAATAATATTTTCTACTGATTATCCATATTAAGTAAGTTAAAAGATAAACTTAATGAAATTATTACACAGTTCGCCGTGGCGAACAGTTCGCTATGCGAAATCACAGTGATGCACAGAACAAGTAGGGTACAGGGTAACTCTGTTTAAATCATCTTCCAAATTTCACTTTATTTCACAGTAAAAAGATGAAAGAGTTTCCGTCATAGTCCAAAAGACATTCATTAAATTTGACGTTTTATTATTTTTAATCACTGTTGTCCGATATAAATTTTGACATCTGTTGTATGATGTTGTATAATAAGCTAATAGGTAAAATGAAGGAAGGTAGGGTTTGTTTTTGTGTATTTTAAAAATATGGATTTTCCGCAATTTATTGCCCCTGC
>JBBQWB010000155.1:0-4269 GCA_038210985.1 Bacteroidales bacterium | reverse complement strand
CTGGGTGAAATTTAACCACCCAGATCAAATTAAAAGACTTCATCAACTTGAACCTGATAATCTATTATTTTATAAATAAAAATAAATAACTGAATATATCGTAAACGGAAAACGGACTGGACAAACCTTTAGATCATTTTTAAAAAAAAATAATTTCTTCAAACAATCGTATTTCCGCCAGGATCAATCAAGTAACACTTTATGATAGATACTATCACTTTCACAACTTGATTGATCCTGGATGAAATTTAACCACCCAGATCAAATTATAATACATCATCAACTTGAACCTGATAATCTATTATTTTATAAATAAAAATAAATAACTGAATATATCGTAAACGTAAAAGGGACTGGACACATTGCCAAAATCCCTTTTAAGATCCCTGAAATGAACAGGACTATGAAAAATAGTAAAACTATATATAAATAAAAAAAATGAACAAATTCAACCTTCCGCAAAGATTTTAAAAAATAAATGTAATTTATATTCATTCTAAATAAGTATAACTATTTATTTATCAAGTAATTAAATAGAATAGTTCCATAAAAACTCATTTTTAACTACTTTTGTATTTTATTTTATTTATATATAGAATAAAAACAAATAGACAAAATGGGAAAAAAACTAATTGACGGTCGTAAGCCGGGCACAGGATTGAATCCAGTGCCAAGGAAAACCCAATTACAAATCGGTTCTTATAAAATATATGATCTATGTGAAGATAATGAACCATTTTATGTTGGTGTTACTTTACAGTATATGACTAATCGCTTTGCTTATCATAAGCACTGTGCCAAAAAGAATTATCGTGGTTCATGTACTCCAGTTTCCATGCACATTAAAACTCTATTACATCAAGGCAAAAATATTTCAATAAACCTTATAGAAATGATGCCAAGTGGAACAACAAAACATGATGCTTACTTGAAAGAAAATTTTTACATCGAACAATATAGAAAAGAACATGACATGTTTAACGTCAAACTTAGTACATTCATAATTTATCAAAAAGTTGGTAATCAAATGACCTCAGAAGAAAAGAATAAAATAAAAGAATTGCATGATTTAGGAATGAATACCCGACAGATTAAAGAACAAACTGGTTTAAAGTCATATAATATAGATTATTGCCTTTACAAATGGAAAATAAATAAGAAAGTTACTGTCCAAAAAGAAGTGGATGAAATTAAAGTACTTTATGAAAGTGGATCAAATATAAAAGAAATATCGCAACAATTAAATCTTAGTGCACAGAGAGTCAGATACAGAATATTAAAACTTTATAAACATTATAACTGGGATGAAATGAATGAAACTATTTTAGAAGATTTAAAGAAAAAAAATAATCGTTATGAAGAAGCTAGGAAGACCAAAACGAAAGATTGATCCAATAACAATTAATTTATATGTTGAATCAGAAAAATTGAAGATCATAACAGATTTTTGTGAAGACAATAAACTTTGTCGCGCTGATTTCATGGTTAATTCTTCAATCAAAATAATCTTAGGAAATGCGTAAACCAAACAATGAAGTAGCATTAACTATATCCGATAAAACCCGATTAAACGTTTTGTTTATGGCTGATTTCAATCGCCAAGTAGCGTATAAAGAATTACACCCCGATCTTTTTGAATATTCTAATCAAAGTGTTTCCGCATACTTTATCCGAACACTTAAAAAAGATGCTGCCCAAGAATATATGCAACAACTTGTAAAAGAAAAATATAAGAATTCATTCGTATCGAAGGAAAAACTTATACTGGAACTTTTAGATCAATTGACAATGGCAAAGAAATTGCAGAGACCCAGAGACAGTGCTTACATTATATCGCAAATATCAAAAATGCTCGGTTACGAAATATCAAAAACACAAATGGAAGTAACTGTAAATCAACCAATTCAAATTAATTATGTTATTCCAAATGACATGTTAACGATTGAAACAAAAATGAAAGAAATAGAATGAACTATATAACAGATTCAGATTTAACGTATGAAATCATATTATCTAAAGGTAAGGGGTTTAGAACTAAGGAGTTAGAAAGATATTTATATTTAGTTGGTGTTAACTTTATGCATAAAAAAAGAAATAATTATAAAGCAGAAGGTGATTATTATGATTGTTTACAAAGCGGACTTCTTTTCCTTTTGCTAAACTGGCACAAGTTTAATGAACAAAAATATTATAAAAGTCTGCCTTACATAACAGAAATTTTTAAGCGTGGAATGGCATTTGAATTTAATAGATTACAAGGAAAAAAACAGAACTTTGACGTTATGTTTGTTTCGATTGATGAAATGAAAGAAAGATACTATGACTATGGCTATAACAATTAAACCGACATCAAAGCAACATATCGCTTGGACATACTTACAAGATCAAACCACTAATGAAATATTATTCGGCGGATCAGCAGGAGGTGGGAAGACAAGACTAATATCAATGTGGTTGCTTGTTTCTTGTATTCAATTTCCATCAACGAGGTACTTGGTTGGTAGGTCAAGATTGTCTTCGTTAAAGAAAACTACTTTAAAATCGATCATGGGCTTAGTTTCTGAATGGAATATTTCTGATTTAATAAATTATAACGCACAAAATAATGAAATAACATTTACAAATGGTTCTCAAATTCTTTTGATGGATTTGTATAGTTATCCTCAAGATCCTGATTTCGATAGGTTCGGAAGTTTAGAATTGACCGGAATAGCGATTGATGAAATGAGTGAGATAGATTCAAAATGTTATCAAGTTTTGAAATCACGAATAAGATACAAACTTAATGAATATGGATTGATTCCTAAAATACTTTGTGCTACAAACCCATGTAGATCATGGGTGTACAACTACTTTGTAAAGCCAACAATGGACAATGATCAACAATTTTATGTGAAGTTTATTTCAAGTTTACCGGGTGATAACCCATATCTTCCGCAAAGTTATATCGAAACACTAAAACGATTAGATCCATCTTTAAGATCAAGATTATTGTACGGCGACTGGACATTCCAAGATTCAGATTACGAATTATTTGAATTTGATAAACTTCAACAATCTTTTTACAACGAATACTTTTGTAATATAGATGATAGAACTTACATCACTTGTGACCCTGCTGAAATGGGTACAGATAACACAGTTATAACACTTTGGAAGGGTTGGAATTGTTTAAAAATTGAAAAGTACCAAAAGAAAGATGGTATTGAAATTTCAAGTATAATTAAACAATTGATGTACGCTTACAAAGTACCAGTTAATCAAGTTATCGTCGATAGCGTTGGTATCGGAACTGGTGTATCTCAAAATCTAAAAGGTTGTATTAAATTTAGTGGGGCAGGAAAATCATTGAATGATGAAAAGTTTAGTAACATCAAATCACAACTTATGTGGAAGTTTAGTGAAAAGATAAACAATCTTGAAATTAATTTTTCTTTTCAATATAATGATGAACTTGTTAATGAATTAATCGCCTATAAAAAAGAGTTTAAAGATGAAAAGTTTAAAATAACTGGGAAAGATCAAGTAAAGAAAATATTAGGGAAATCTCCAGATACAGCTGATTCACTTTATCTTCGAGCCTATTTCGATTACAAAAGAAATAATTCTTCTTTTACAATTTTATAAAATAATATATAAATAAATGACAGGATTAACAAATAATCAGATTGTTGAATATGTTTATAGAAATTATAAAATAAATCATCTTATCCGACATATGATAGATTATTCGGTTAAAGATAAATCTTGTGATGATTTAGAACAATACATTTATGAACAATTATTGAAATTCGATAATGTGAATCTTAATAATATGTTCAATAATAATAAGTTAAGAAATTTCATATCACAAATCGTTTTACGTCAACGTAACGGTGGGGTGAATGGGATTAATACAGAATATCAAAATATTCTTAGAATAAGGGAAACCAATGAAATAATTGATATTCCAGAACCAGAACCTGACCATGATTTTAAAATGGACGTAATCTTAAACTATATTGATGACCAATCAGAAATGTATGACGATATAATATATACTGAAAGTGGATTGAAAACAATATTAAGTTTTTCAGTTTTTAAAAAATACTTTTTAAGTTCATTAACCCAAGAAGAACTCGCTAAACATTTAGGCCTATCACGATCAACAATAACATCTTTAATCAAATCTGCAAAGTTTGACATTCTTAATTACTGGGACAAGACTGGCCAATTTATTGAATTTAAAATAATTTAAAATAATTTAAACACACTATGGAACATTCAGAC
>JBBQWB010000154.1:0-4272 GCA_038210985.1 Bacteroidales bacterium | reverse complement strand
ATGGGATATAACCCAATGGAGTTGAATGACAAACCCATTCAGAATATTGGAACTAAGGTGTTTGGCATTAACTTCAATGAATAATTATAAATGCTAACAAGAAAGAGTAATATGACTCGATTAACATTAACCACTTTTTGCATACTAATTGGAAAAATTTGTTTCGCTCAAAATCCTTTTATTGTAAATATTTACACTGCCGATCCTTCGGCCAGAGTTTTTGATGATAATTTATACCTTTATCTGTCTCATGACGAAGGTGATGCAACCTCATTCTCCATGAAGGACTGGCATGTATTTTCCACTTTCGATATGAAGAAGTGGACTGATTATGCTTTTGCATTTCCCTTAAAGATATTAGCTGGGCAAATAAAGATGCTTGGGCATCCGATTGTATCAAACGGAATGGAAAATACTATTTTTATTAACCTGTAGAACATAGCAAAATTGTTGTTGCAGTGAGTTCTTTTGTCTAACATCTTTGTTCTATTGTTCTTAGTTCTGGCTTGTCCAGGTTAGGGTATGAGTGTATGAAATAGATTATTAAAATAGAAATAAACAAATGAAACCAATTATAATTACATTATTCGCTTTGCTCATGGCAATTCCTTGTTTTTCTCAAGGAGTAATCAAGGAAAATTTAGAGCAAAATTTTCTAAATCCACCTGCTTATGCAAAACCTAAAACTTGGATGCATGCCCTCGGTGGCAATATGTCAAAAGAAGGATTAACCAAAGATTTAGAAGCAATTGAGAAGGTGGGGCTTGGAGGTGTTTTACTCTTTAATGTTTCGGCAAATATCCCTGCTGGAAAAATTGCATACAATTCGCCCGACCATCATAAAATGCTAAAACATGCAGCCACAGAGTGCGAACGTTTGGGACTGACTTTTGGATTTCATAATTGCGATGGTTGGTCGTCAAGTGGTGGTCCCTGGATTACGCCTGAGAATAGTATGAAAATGCTGGTGTATAGTGAAACTATCGTAAAAGGTGGTGTACCTGTTACTACCCAACTAGAACAACCTTTTACAAGAAGGGATTTCTACAAAGACATTGCTGTTTTAGCCTATCCTTCCTTGCCATCGGAAAGGGCGGACTTTAATAACAAACCAAAAATTACTTCTTCGGATTCTAATTTTAATGCTAGTCTGGTTGTAGATAAAAGTTCCCTAACCGAAGCTCCAATTGATGGTAAAAATTCGTGGGTACAGTTTGATTATGGCAAACCTTATACGGTGCAATCTTTTTTTATGGAAGTAAAAGACCGATGGGCGAGTGCTGAATTGTTAGCTTCGGACGATGGCATTAATTTTACGCAGGTAAAAGATCTTTATAAACATAAAACCGTTTATCAAAGGCTCGATTTTTTTGATCATTTTGAGCCAGTTACAGCCCGTTATTTTAGGGTAAATCTCCATTCGGTTTCAGTTATCAGAGAAATTAGTTTGATGGCTACCTATACTATTGGGAATTTAATAGCAAGAATAGGTCTCAACCGAATTGACGACGAGGCGCTTACTGATATTGGAAATCCTAAAAACGATATGATTATTGACCCAAAAACAATCATCAATCTTTCGGCACAAATGGATGCTAAAGGAAATTTGAAAACGACTTTACCAAAGGGCGATTATAGCATTTTGAGATTTGGTTATACCACCAACGGATTGCAAAACTCACCATCATCTGTTGAAGGTCGTGGTTTAGAGTGTGATAAATTCAGCAAAAAAGCAATTAAATCGCATTATGACGCTTTTATAACCAAAGCAATTCAAAACTTAAAAGGAATTAAAGCCCTACAATATATTGAAATTGATAGCTATGAAATGGCTATGCAAAACTGGACTGATCATCTCGAATCTGTTTTTAAAGAAAAGGAAGGATATGATTTACTGCAATTTTTACCCTTGTTTGCCGGTCGTTTTGTTGAAAGTGCCGAAGCATCGGATGCAGTTTTAGCAGATTTTAGAAAACTTACTTGCGATTTAACCACCGAGAATTATTATGGTTATTTCAGTGAGCTTTGTCATCAAGATGGATTAAAAACTTATTTTGAGCCTTATGGTGATGGTTTGATTAACGAATTAGATGTTGCGGAAAAAGCCGACATCAATATGGGCGAGTTTTGGTTGGAACGTCCCGTAAAAATGATAGGAGCTGCTGTTTCAGGCAGTAGGATTTATGGTAAAAATGTGGTTTCGGCTGAGTCTTTTACAGCTATCCCAAAAGTGAATTGGACAGGTTATCCTGCTATGTTAAAAACAAAGGGAGATTCTGCATGGGTACAGGGGATAAATCAGTTTATGTTGCATCGGTTTGCACATCAGGCCAATACACATGTAAAGCCAGGAATGACATTGGATAAATGGGGAACTCATTTTGACCGCACCAACACTTGGTGGTACAATGCGGGCGAAGCTTGGTTTAAATACATGGCGCGAGGATCGTATATGTTACGACAAGGAAATCCCGTTTCTGACTTGCTCATTTTTATTGGAGAAGGATCGCCCAATGCTCCGTTTTATAGAACAGATTTTGAACCTAATATTCCAAATGAAGTCAATTTCGATAATTTAAATGCCGATGTATTAATCAATGGGATTTCCATTAAAGATAAAAAAATTGTATTGGCGAGTGGCATCAGTTATAAAATTTTAGTGTTAAAGCATTGCGAGAAACTATCCTTAAAAGCCTTGACTAAAATTCATGAAATAGCCATGGCTGGTATTCCAGTTATTGGTGTTACAGCCATAGAACCTGCTGGTTATTTAGTGTCAGCAGCAATGAAAGCAACATTTGATAAATTGGTGACCGACATAAAACAGCAACCTAAAACGCACACAGACTATAATTGGACTGAAATTTTATCCGAAAATAAGTTGGTTGCCGATTTAGATTTTATCCATCGTAACGATATGATTTATACCCATCGTAAAGATGGTGATACAGATATTTATTTCTTTTATAATAGAGATAAAAGTGCCAATACATTTGAATGTGTTTTTAATGTAGATGGTAAAATCCCCGAATTATGGAATCCTGTAACAGGAGATATAGTAAAACTTGGACAATTTAAACATGAAAACGATTTTACCAAAACTTGGATTAAGTTGGAAGGGGAGGAATCTGTATTTGTGGTTTTTCGCGAATCTTCAAAAGGAATACAAGCTGTAAATCTTGAAAACAATAGCAAAGATAAAAATGCTGAATATGTTTTGAATAGTATGAACCAATTGCAATTAAAAGCATCTGCAAATGGTTCGTACGCAACATCTCTAAATCCTGATAAAAAGCAAGATATTGTTGTGAAAAACATCGCAAAACCTGTTGTGATAAATGGAGGATGGGAAGTATCATTTTTAAAGGAAAATGACTACGAAGCAACTATTCATTTTGACGAATTAACAGAATGGAAAAACCATACAAATGAAAATATTAAATATTATTCAGGTACAGCCATTTATAGTAAGACTTTCAATTTTGAGGCTAAAAAAACAGAAGAAACGGAGCGATACATACTAGACTTAGGTAAGGTAAGTATAGCTGCTGAGGTGATTCTTAATGGGAAAAATTTAGGTGTTTTATGGATGCCCCCTTTTAAAGTTGATATTACAAAGGAACTTAAGAAAGGCACTAATAAGTTGGAGATTAAAGTTACCAACCAATGGACCAATCGTTTAATTGGTGATGAAAGATTTCCCGCAACGGATGGTTACAATAAAGAGGATCTAAGCATGCCAGCATGGTATATCAATAATGAGCCCATGCCGAAAAGTGATAGAACAACTTTTACCACAGCACAATTTTACACGAAGAATAGCCCATTATTATCAGCAGGATTATTAGGCCCAGTTCAAATAAAAAATGAAATTGTATTTTTAATTAAAAAATAGATAGAGAATCTTAGAATCAAATTTTGTTTTGCCTGTAACCGCTGGAATCACTGTATACAAGGTTTTTTCTTTAGTCTCTAAACTCTCAAATTGATTTTTTTTTTGCACAATATAAATTGCTTTAACGTACTCTATATCTTGCAATTAATAGATAATCAACTTAATATAAAAATTCCATTAAAGAAAATTATCTTCATTTATTTCAAAAAAAAATTAATTTCAATTACTTAATTGTATGTCAATGCCTGAAATATGTTGACCACTTTAAAGTAACAAATTTACAAAAAAAGTGGAACAATTATGGCACGATTAGAACAATTAAAAATGAGTACCGCTGAACGTCGTCGACGTCGCTTCAGTGACAATTTCAAGATGCA
>JBBQWB010000153.1:0-4503 GCA_038210985.1 Bacteroidales bacterium | reverse complement strand
CAACGAATTACTTTTAAAAACATTTATTGAAAGGTTCGGCATTAACCCGAACTCAACTAAAAATAAACAAATAATAGCAGAACTTAGGAACTGGGGCAAAATTGCAGCCTAATGTTTAGTTGTTTTATAACGAACCAATTTAACACGAAAAGCGATTTTTATATATCGTTGTTATTTAGGTGGATATAAGGTTTTCTGAATTGTTGTACTATTAGTTTGTAATGGAGCTTTAAATTAAAATTAAATATTACCACATTTCAGTCTAAAGCTCATCTTTTACAAATTGCTTAGGCGATTTTCCATATGTTTTCTTAAAACAAGTAGTGAAATAACTTGCTTCGTCAAAGCCAGTCAAAGATGCGACTTCATTTATTGAATACTTACCCTCTTTTAATAAAACTACCGCTTTTTTCATTCGGGTAATTTTTATGAAATCATTTGGGGTATAACCGGTCATGGCATTAAATTTATTGTAAAGAAGTGATTTGCTTACACCCATTTCGCGTGAAAAATCGGAGATAGAAAAGGTCGTATCGCTTATATGCTCTTCAACAATATTAGTTGCTTTTGTTAAAAATATTTGATTCAGATCATTTTCTAATATATCTTCAGAGTCAGAGTTTTTGTCGATGTTTAAAAATTTAGTACGTAAGATTCTCCGATTGTTAATTATATTATCAATTTTTAATTTAAGGTATTTTACGTCAAATGGTTTTTCAATATAATCATCAGCGCCTAATTTAAATCCTTCTTCTACATGTTGTTCGTCTGTCATCACTGTAAGTAAAATTACCGGAATATGTGAAGTCTCAAAGGTTTTCTTTATTTTTTCACACAATTCAAAACCATTCATTTCCGGCATATTGTAATCCGATAGAATGATATCAGGATTTATTGTTGGAATTTTATTCCATGCATCCAATCCATTTTCAGCAGTGTAAGTAATAAAATAATGACTTAATGATAATTTTACATATTCTCGCAGATCATTATTATCTTCAACAATCAACAACTTTATTTTTTGCTTTTCAATAATTTCAGAGTCATTACTCATTGAGCTTTCTTTTGAAACTGGCATTTCTGGTTGATCGATATTAATATAGTTTTTGTATTGTTTATTCCCCCGATTAAACCGTATATAGAAATCAGAACCCTGGTTTTCAGTACTGTTTAACCCGATTTTTCCTTTGTGTAAACTTACGTAATTTTTAATTAATAACAATCCCAAGCCAGAGCCTGTTTCTTGCGAATTAATGGCATTGTTTGCCCTGTAAAAGCGGTGGAATAAGTTTTTTACGGCTGATTTTGGAATTCCTATTCCGTTATCAACAACATTTATTTGCCAATAATTTGAGTTTCCGCTGAACTTTATATCTACTCTACCATCTTTTTTGGTGTATTTTATCGCATTTGAAATCAAATTATCCAGAATCTTATCCATTTTTTCTTTGTCATACCACTCAAAAAGATTATTTTCGGGCAATTCTAGCTTAAGTTGTATGTTCTTTCTTTCAGCCACCGGGCTCCACAACATTTTTTTATCGGTGAGTAACTGATTAACATTATTTTTCGAAACAATTAATTTTTCTTGAGATTCATAGGTTTTCTGGAAGTCAAGCAGTTGAGAAACCATTTTATTCATTTTCTCGAGATTGCTTGTTACAAGATCCAATAGGTATTTATCCCATTTGTCAAGCACTAATCTTTCTTTCAATTCATATATAGGTGAACTGATTAAGGTCAATGGAGTACGCAAATCATGCGTAGTATTGATAAAGAATTTTATTTTTTCGGTAGTTCTTCTTTTTTCGTACAAACTTGAAAGATAGTTGTATGTCCAGTAAATGATTAAAATTAGCAAAACAAAAGCAATCATTTTAGCAAGAAATGTATTCCAAAAAGGGGGATGTATTACAACTTCAAGCTCGCGTTGGTCTAAAACAATATTGTTGTCACCAATGGCTTTTAATTTGAAAATATAAGTTTTGGGAGATAAGTTGGTGTAGTTTACTACTGTTTCAGAACTTGGACCTATCCATTCGTTGTCGAGCCCTTCGAGTTTCCACATATATCGCCTTTTCAGATTGGATGAAAAGTTGATTGTTGTGAAACTTAACGAAAATGAATGGTCTTTATAATTCAAATCCAATTTGTCAGTGTTATTTATTGTTTCATTAAGTGGTGAATTTTTTTCGTTTGGATGAGTAATTCGGTTGAATAGGCTAAAATCCGTGAATACGAGTTTAGACTTAGATGGCAAATAATTTATTTCTTTAGTGTTGAAACGTGTAACTCCATTATATGAACCAAAATAAATATCCCCATTAAAAGATTTCATACGGGAGAGTGGACGAAAGCTTAGGTCTGATATTCCATCTCCCGTAGAAAAATTGATAATAGAGTCTGTTTTTGAAATCAATTTACTTATCCCGTTTTCACTGCTAATCCACAAGTTTTGTTGATCATCTTTCACTACCGAAAAAGCTATATCTGAAGCAAGTCCGTTTTTTGTCGTGTAATTTTTTAATTCTCCAGTCATTAAATCACATTTGCTTAATCCTCCCCCATAAGAAGTTAACCACACTGTGTTTTTCTCATCTTCTAATATATCGAAAATACATTTACTTTTTAAATTTTCGTTAAATTTCCATGGTTTGTGTGTATCATCATTTAATGAAAGAAAATACAAACCACTTACCGTCCCAATCAACAATTGATTAAGTTTCAGTTGAATAATATTGTTAATTTGTTGAAGCTGAAATTGTTTAAAACTGTTTGTTTTACGTTCAAATTTCGATAATGGTCCTTTTATACCTCCAATCCAGATATTTTTGTTGGAATCTTCAAAAAGTGTGTACACGAAATTTGTACCAATAGAATTTTTATTTTCACCACTCTTGAGGTATTGTTTTTTAAGGTTTCCATTTATGTCGAAAACATAAACGCCCGATGAATAGGTACCTACCCATATATTTTGTTCGGAGTCTTCTATCATCGTAATAACTATGGTAGTGTTTAGAAGATGTTTCCATTGGTTATTTTGCCTGTTGTATAATGAAACACCTTTGTGGGTACCAAACCAGATATTATGTTGCGAATCTTCAATAATATGCGTTACTACGTTTGTGTATAGAGAATTAGGGTTGTTGTTCTCGTGACGAATGGTGAAGAAACCTTCCTTTTTTAGTTCAATAATATTTACACCGTCCGAGAAGATCGACATCCAAATTCTACCCTCACGGTCTTTAAAAACATCGTAAATGCTGTTACCGCTCAGTGCAAAATCTCTGTTGGCTTGTTGTGTATACGTTTGAACAATATTTAGATTTTTTTTATCTAATAACGAAGCGCCTAATCCGTCAGTGCTTAAAAATAAATGTGATTTATCAACAGGATATATCGATAAAATTGGATTGTAAGCTGTATTTGCATTATTTACTTTAACAAAAGATTTATTTTTTTCATTGTATACTAATAGACCGCTATTTGTTGTCCCAATCCAAAGTTGTTTTTCTAAAGTATCGTAATAAGCTGACTCAATTTGCATTTCCGACATGAAATTTAATCCATTCTTATCGAATAATTTACTGATTTTTTGGTTTCGAAAATTGAATAAAAGGACTGACTTAGTAGAAATAATCAAATAATTCGAAGTATCGTATTTTAGAATTTTACGAACGAGCTGGTTCTTTAAAGTAGAAGTTTTAAAAACGGTGATATGTTTATTTTTTATTTGTCCAAAAGTATTGTTTGCCCCGAACCAAATATTATTTTCATTGTCGAAAACCAATGTTTTAAGGTAAAACCCTAAATTAATCAACTCTTCAAAATCATCTCTTTCACGGTTATAAGTATAAATTCCCCCATTGTCGGTATAACACCAGAGTATTGAATCATTATCGAAAAGCAGATGAACTTCTCGAACTGGATACTTGGATTTATTAAGAATAGGCAATAAATAATTTTTAATTTTTTTTCCATCAAAACGATCTACTCCAAACCTGTTCGAAATCCAGATAAAACCATCTTTGTCCTGTCCAAAATTAAAAACCTGTCGACCATTTAAACCATCTGCTGTACCAAGATATCTTATTTGTTGTGCATTTCCTGTATTCAAAAACAAGAAAAACAGTGGTAGTAATAGCCATTTTAATATTATTTTTTCTGCTTTTTCAATCAATTCATAAGAATGAAAATAAGCGAAACTAACATTATTAACAAATATTTTTTCCATTGAGGATGATATATAGAATTGGATTTTTTTGTATATGATGCTACAAATTTAGTCAAAACAATGTAAATTTGATATATGTGGTAAATTTATTAGCATTTGATAAAGTTATTTAGCGATTATATTATTGGTAACTACTCAGTACCCCTAAGTGGATGATACAGAATATTTTACAATTTTGAGTAAAATTATTTTAAAATAGTTGATTAAATTGTTGCTCATCTCATTGATTTACATTATCTTCAATGAATGAAAGAGCCAATTTTAGACAT
>JBBQWB010000152.1:0-4510 GCA_038210985.1 Bacteroidales bacterium | reverse complement strand
ACCGAGCCGTCTTGCTCCCGAACTCCAAGAGTCATGGTAATCATTCGTGTATCGGCTGGAAATATTGGTAATAATAATTGTCCCATAACCACAAAAGTACAGATTTTTATTTTACGACCATCATTCCCTTATCGACTGATTATCAATTATAGGTCTTGGAAGTCTGATAATTGCTTTATTTTTAAACTCTTGCAAATAGCAATTATATCGAGCCTGTGTTTTTGGAAATTTTTCTCCATTTCTGTTTAATATTAATAAGCGAAAAAAAATCGTTAAATATCGACTGCAAATTTGAAAATTTAGATAAATCGACTTGAAGATTGATGAGAAAATGTGGAATTCTAGGTTTCTCTATCCTTAACAAGATTATCTAATGATATATCTAACTTTGGCATGACAAGAATGTTGGACTTCGCTTTACGTATGAATTATTTACAAAAATTGTTGGGCGTCTCAGCTTTGCTCGACGTCCAACAATTTTCAACAAGAGTCTGATTTATAGACCCCCAAAGATTCAAGTTATTTCACAAATTGTTTTGCGTAATATTTAGCGGTAAGCTTTTCACCAGTTGCTTTTTCAATCATATCATTCCATTGTAATTTTGCACCTAACGAAAATACTTTATCGCGGAAATAAGAACCAACTTCTGGTTTGTTACTTAAACTCATCATGTTTACATTTTCGGTTTTCAAAATATTTTTAGCAATGTAAAACGAAAATTGAGATGCTAAAAGTTCGCCTAAATGATAATTATGATAGTAACATGGGGAAGTTGCAATGTGTATTTTGGAAGCCCAATCGGGTTCGTTACGACCTTCTGGTTTTTTTAATAATTGATATTTTTCAACTAAACTCCACCATAACGCATTCAAATCTTGATCGGGATTTTCGTATAAACCTTTTTCAAAACGATACATAACTTGCGACCAACGACTAAAAACGATTTGTTGTAAACGTAATTGTTTAAAACCTTCATCCGCAATTTTTGCAGCTTCTTCATCGTTCAAGCCAATATTTTCTTTCATCCATTGAGCATTGGTTGATAAACGGCCAAAGAACATCGCAATAGCTTCGGTGGTGAATGTATGAGCAGGGGTGCGTAATGAAAATGGAAGCGATTTATCAATAAACTTATCATACACCGCATGACCAAACTCGTGTAACATAGTACCTGCCCACATTTCGTTAGGACGAATATTACATAAAACTCTAACATCACCTTCGCGGTCGATATGAGTGCAATAAGCATGTTGATTTTTGCCTGGTTTTTCAAATAAATCGCTTCTATCGATAATATCATCCACTGGCAAACCAATACCTGCATAAAAATCTTTAATTACTTTTACAATATCCACCTTGCTGTAATATTTGTCTAAATCCACTTTGTAAATTTTTGGAGCTTCTTGGAAAAAGCGATTTTGGTAATGCCATGGTTTCAAACTATCTACAGGTATTTTATAGCGAACTGAAAAATATTGATCCATTTCGGCTTTTAATTGAGCAAAAGTATCTTTAGTTAACTCATCTAATTCGTTGAATAATTTTTCGATTTCTTCAGGATCCTGATCCGAAAGTTTTAAACTCATTTCATGGAAGTTTTTAAAGCCAAGTTTTTTAGCCATTTCATTGCGTTTTTTAACCAACGCAATAATATCGGCACTAACTACTTTTCCAATTTCTTTATGACCTTTCCAAACGGTTTCTAATTCTTTGGAGTTTGTGGATGATTTCAAAATACCTTCAATATCATTGTCTGTCAATTCCTTACCATTAACTTTAACGCGAAAATTGGTATATTTTTGCTCGATATTATTTTGCATTTGATTAATTTCTTCGAGCATTTTAGGGTCGGCTTGGCAACTAAGATATTCGTTGTACAACACGGTTAACTGACGAAGTAACAACTCGTCTTTTATTTTATTCGATTCTTTAATCTCTTTAAGAGTAGCAAAGGATTCGGGATTTGAATAAATAGCAGTTAGTTTATTTTGTAAATCCAACATTGCTTCAAAATCTTCTTTTTTACCCGAAATAGATGCGGTATAATAAGCCGCATTGGCTTCTTTATAAAGTGGTTTAATTAATGAATCGTGGTTTTCAATAAAACTAATAAGTTTTTCTTTCATTTTTTCCTCCGATTTATTTTGATTGCAAGAGCTAAATAGGACAAGTACAATTAAACTTGCCAGCATGATTTTTATTTTTTTCATTTTGATAATTAATTGGTTTTTAAAACTGATATTGAATTATTTAAGGCAAAAGTAAAAAATAATATGATTCGATAAAAAAAAATATACTTTCGTTGTGTATTGTTCGACAAAAAGAGTTTAAATTTGAACAAACTCATTAAACAATAAATAATTTTAGGTATTATGGAAAAAGAAAAAGTGTTATCTCGAAATGGTTTTTTTCATCTATTTCTGTCATTTGTGTTTTTATTTGCACCATTGAGCAATATTTTTATCGAATCGGTGGGCTTAGTTATTGTCTCCGTTTTATTTTCTTTCATTGGTTTTATTTGGTTTTTCGGATTATTTATTGTTCAGCCCAACCAAACAAGGGTTTTAATTTTTTTCGGAAAATATTCAGGCACAGTTAGAGGCACTGGTTTTTTCTGGCTTAATCCTTTTTATACCAAGAAAAAAGTTTCACTACGTGTTCGAAATTTGGAAACCGAAGTAATAAAAGTAAACGACGAACAAGGAAATCCAATCCTAATTAGTGCAGTTATTGTATGGAAAGTTACCGATACATATAAAGCCGTTTTCGACATCGAAACATCCGAAGAGATAAATGTAAAAACAGGCATAAAGGAATTAAAACCTGAAGTTACCTATCAAAAATTTGTAAAAATTCAAGCTGAATCCGCATTGCGAAAAATTGCTCATTCATATCCATACGACAATATGGACGACGAAAAAGAAAATGTAACTTGTTTGCGTTCGGGGGTGGATGAAATAAATCAAGAATTGGCAATTGAAGTTAAAAATCGCCTTGCAATTGTAGGGATTGAAGTCATTGAAGCACGAATTTCAAATCTTTCGTATGCACCCGAAATTGCAGCCATTATGCTACAACGTCAACAAGCACAAGCCATCATTTCGGCTCGTAAAAAAATTGTAGAAGGAGCAGTATCTATGGTTGAAATGGCGGTAGAACAACTAGCAGCGAAAAAAGTAGTAGAACTAAATAACGAACAAAAATCAAACATGGTTAGTAATTTAATGGTGGTTTTATGTTCTGATCATTCGGTGAGTCCGGTTTTAAATACTGGATCGTAGTATAAAATCAAATTAGTGTCTGCCCACAGAGTCGGAAACTTGCCAACCATAGGCTGATTTTGAACATTCAGAGTATTCGCTTGTGATGAATGTAGAAATATATTAATAAATTTGATTTTTATTTTTTTGTTTTACAAACAATAGACGTGGCTGGCTAGAATGTTCGAGAACGAGGCATTTTTGAAAATTTTCTTGGGAGTTAACTAGTGTTAATGACTATGAAAATTTTCAAAAATAACGCTGTTATCGGACTTTATAGACGGACACTAATCAGTTACCTGCCGATAGTATCCAAAAAGATCGATAACGAGAGGAATTAAAAGTAATTTTAGTGATACCCTTTTGTGGATGGATATAGTATTTGTAAATCTCATCGCTACGCGAATAACGATACGTAATTTCGCAACAATTGAAATTTCCTGCATTCGTAGCCACAAAAACACCCGTATCGGTTAGTTGTCGGGTTTCGGTATCTTCGCCATAATACGAATGAATAATTCGTTCGTCTTTAAATCCAATGGAAGATTTTGTTTTAAGAACATAGCACGGATTTTCATATTTTTTGTCGAATTCAATTATACCTTCGGGAGATATTTCAACAAATAAAGTATCGTAAAAATGTCGAACAACAGGCGAATAAAAATGGTGATGAATATAAATAGTATATCTGTATTCGCCATTTTTTTTGTACGTATAATAAAACCTCGAATATTGAACAGAGTGCGTTGCACCTGTTAAAGCATCGTTTTGTCCTCCTAATGTGTAATTTGCATTATCGTATGCATACGAATACGGATTTGGAGGTGGCGGAATAAGTTGTTCCTTATTACAAGAAATAAAAGAAACAATAATTCCAATTATAAAAAAACACAGAACAATTTTAATTTTCATTTATCTTTATATCAATTATTTAGTATTTGCTAGAAAACGCCAACTTCTTTCCGCCAAAAGTTGGACAAGCTATTATACTTGCAAGGACTATTTAGTGTCTGCAAGAAAACGCCGACTTCTTTCCGCCAAAGGTCGGACAATCTGTTATACTTACAACGAATTTAGGTCATTCCGACCAAGATTTTGTTGGTTTTCATTTCTTTTTTTGCCCCAGCCCTCAAGGGTGAAAGCAAATGAAAACGTACAAAATCTAATTCGGAACTCGCTAAATTCGTTGCTGCGAAAGCCTCAAATTTGACGTTTTCTTATCAAACACTGAGTTTTCTTGCAAGGACTA
>JBBQWB010000151.1:0-4694 GCA_038210985.1 Bacteroidales bacterium | reverse complement strand
GAAAATCTTAATTTACTTATTAAATTCATAACTTTGTAAAGTTTTTAGGAGGCCTGTCTCTTGAAATTATAGGCCTCCTTGATTAAACATCAGCTTGAAGTCTCCATTTTCGAATGTTTCGGCTTTCGAGAGTTGGAGGCTTCTCTTTCTTTAACTCATGTCCGGAACTCAAACCCTACTCTTGTTCAGTTTTGAATTAATTTTAATTTCATTTAACTCGTATCCATGATGGTTGCCTTTTTTAGCATGTTTGGTAACGGTTGCAATATGGCATGAAGCGGTTTGCGAGCGATTTACTATCAACCCGAGATGAAGTTGAAACGGGCTAAAGCCGCTCCAATTAAGCACTTCACCGCTTTTTGCTATATTGCGTGTTACCAAACGTGCTTATTGATTTTTTGTCTTCATATTCATTTATTATCTTACGTAATCTTGATTTTATTATAAATGGATCTGCATATAATGTTTCCTTTATTGGTCTATTTAACAATGTTTTGCTTAAGAGATATGCCTTTTCAAACTTACCGATATTAATATAGAATAAAACCTTTTCATACGATGCAAAGAACCTGTCAGGTGCAATATTTTCAGCCAATGAATAATGTTCTTCTGCCTTATGATATTCACCCATTGCTTCATATAGTTTTGCAAGTTTTAAAGATAAGGTTATATCACAAAAATAGTTTTCGGCTTTTTCTAAAAGTTCCAGTGCTTTTAAAGGATATCCTTGTTTACACTTTAAATTTGAATAGGTTATTAAAAACCGTCCATTTTCTTTCATAACGGGATACAGTTCTACAAACAACCTTTCGGATTCAATTAAATCTTTTCCTTTAGTAAAATATGAAACTGCTTTTCCCCAATTCTTCTGATTTATATAACTTAGTATTGAGTTTGACAACAAAAATAGAGAGGTTACAAGCAATACAAGAAAGAAGAACCTCTTTGTGAATTGTGATAGTTGTTTTTGATAAGTTATTCTGCTTTTATTTGAAATAAAAGCTACTAATGGAACGATTAAAGCTACCAGAGGTGCAATTTTAAAAGGAAAGTAAAACAATGAGATTACGGAGAATATGAATAATGGATAAATTAATAGACTTTTGGATTTTACGGCATTATAAAACACAAAAACCACAAGTATAACAAACAACGATAATCCTAATACCCCTAAAGTTACCCCAATATTTAAAAACTCATTAAACGGTGAATGGACAACATCGGGACTAATAAAATCTGGTAAATGCTGATTTAATGCTAAATGTGAAGATTGGAATTCAGGATAATATTTTTCAAAAGCGAAAATACCCCAACCCAAAGGTTTTTCAATAATCATCATTAAGGAAACGAACCAAACAAAGAAACGCCCATATACAGATTCCGGATGCCAAAGTATCAGCAAGCTCAATAGTAAGACAGATAAAGAAGCTACAATGAAAACTTGTTTTTTGCTGATTCGTTTATTCATTATTAGCCACAGAACACCACATAATATTATCGCTAACAAGGCACTCCTCGCCTGAATAAATACCAATAACAAAATGCCAATCAAGAATGCAAAATACCCTATTTTCTTCCAGCCTTTATTTTGAAAAAGACAAAAAGGCAGTAATATAGCAATATAGGAACCTAGCATATCCGGGTTGCCAAAAGTACTGCCATTGTTAAAATAGCCATGCAACGGTGGAAAAAACTGGGTTTGCTGGAGGATTACAATAATTACATGAAGAATTATCACAATGGGGACAAAAATTAGGAAACTATTTTTTAAGTTAATGTGGTCGTTGTCTGTAAAAGTCCGTACCACAAAAGATGATATCAAATAAAAGATTCCATAATAAAAAGGAAGATTGTGTTGGATGAGAGAATGGTTGAAGAACAGTAAAAAACCTGCGTATAACAGCAGTAACCAAAAAATAGCAAGATTAATTATTGTCAAATTAATTTCAAGTCGATCTTTTCTAAACGTAAACACAACGCAACCAATCAGTGCAGTAATGCTAATAAATAATTCAACTCCGAATTGTTTGATGTAAACGTTCCCGTTTAAAAAAGTAGAAGCAAAAATGAAGGAACACAGGAAAAATAACGATACTGCGAAAAACAATAATCCTTTTTTCAAATTCCTCATTTTGCCATAGGTTTATAGTCGATGCCAAAAAGAGCATAGTAATGTTTTAATGGAATTAGCCCAAATTCATTTCGCAATGAATCTACATTTGCTTCATCTTTGATCGGGAAATATTTATAAACCCCGGGTTCCCCGGTAACCGTATCTTTTATTTGATAAACTTGAGTGCCAAATACCTGCATCCCTTTAAGATGAACACTGATACGGTCCATTAATAATGCAACAGATTCCTTGCTGGCTTCATTTCGTTTTGCAGCATTAAGTAATTGGTTAAAATATTTTCTTTGAATTTTGGTATTAGAATGTTGTATGACGAGGAATGCACCATTTGCCGATGTTTTGCCTACCATGGAATAGGTTGGCCAACCATATTGATGTATTATCTCTTCAACTCGTTTGAGATTTTCACGGTCTGAATTAATGAAGGTTTGATTTATCTTTTTTAGTCCAAGACCCCGTGCGTGTTGGTCTTTTAGAAAAATATGGTAAAGTTCAACTGCTAATTCCTTGTTTGTTACTTCAGGGTTTTGCGCTAAATATGAAGAATCAATTTTATTTTCGATCTTTTCCCAACATGGGCTTTGATAAAGAAAATCAAAATCAGTATCTGTTAAAATCAAGTTATTATAAATTGATGACTCCCTGATACACCTTGAAAGATAAAAACAGGTGCTGTCAGTTTGTTTTTTCGCAGAATAACAAATAGCAAGATTATAATATATTAAATCTAAATTACCCGATTCTGAATCTTTTATTGACTTTTTTAATTGCAGAACATATTCCCCCAAATCATTCGAGCTCGTTAAACTGTCAGCATAAAGGATATGCTTTTCTAATTCCTTATTCTCAGCAACTTGAGTAAAACCGTTAAAATAAAAACTGAATAATATTAAAATGGTATAAGTATTCCTTAATTTCATTTTTGTAATGTTTAGATTATAGGGTAAGGTTCAAGAGAAATTAATTTCTCTTGAACCTTTTAATTTTGTTTTTAGCATTTATTATTTCAAAAGCTACGATGACTTCATCAGTAATAATTTTATAGCAAGGAAAATAATAATCCTTTGTATATATAATGCTAAGATTACCACTACTATTCCATAAAATAAATCTTTTCCTATGATATGACTAATTATTATGGCGTTCCCCAAAAGCAAAAGATTAGGTAAATCAAATAATAAATTTTTCCTTTTTGGAAAACTAATGTTTCTGAAGCGGATAAAATTTATAAAATCTACTTTACTCTCTTGTTTGTTTTCAATATATGATAAGATCAAAGCAATAAAAAAGGAGCATATTAAAATAATGTTTTCCATAATTCACATCTATTTAGAATGACCATGCAGCACCAAGTGCAGAACCATATACGGCTCCAGCCACACCCCCACCAACAACAGTCAAAACCCAGCCTTCCGGACCGAACACCAATGATACTTCACCTATGCCAGAATCAATTGCATAAATAACACCGGCTGCAGCTCCTTGACAATCAGCGGTTAAAATGTCGTCACCGTTTTCATCCCACCAATCACCAACAGCATCTGAACCGTCATTCCACCAGCCTTCAACGGTATCAAAAATATCATCATACCAGGCAGGAGCGCTTTTCAAACTTAATTCACCATTTTTTAAAGAAAGATTATTTAGCTGGGCATCGTTGTACTCTTTCAGTATTTCAGGATAATGAATTGCGAAATACCATTTTTTATAGTTCCTGTGCCAGTATTGGTATGTAGCGAAAGCTGTACTGGTCGCACAATATATTGGCGCAGCTTCGATTTCACTGAGCTGATTAAGGGCTTTGATGTTAATTTTATCCAAATCTTTTTTGATCTTCGCCAAACTTACTTTACTATATTTTACTTTCATTGCATAGAAAATTTCATTGAGTAGTTCTTTTTGAATAGAATTCATCCCATCTAAATCATTTTTGCCTATTTTTTTTGATTTTAGATTTAAATGTGATTTAACAACGACAGCTTGACATACATTAAATTTTTCTTTTAACGATTTTGTTTCCTTGCAAAATTGTAATGTGGCATCTGTTACAATTGTTTTGTAATCCAAAATTTGTGCACTTTTCATATTGGGATCAGAATTTTTCATGTTTTCCATGTGGGCTTCTTTAATTGCATTGAAAACATAATTTAATCCTTGGTTGTGCATTTTCCCAACAGCATTGTATTGATCGGGGATCTCGAGTTTATAATTCATATCATCTTCAAACTCGGATTTTTCGCAACCCTGAAAAATAACACTAAGAAAAGCAATGCTAATTAAACCAATAATAGTAACTAATGGTTTTGTGACTCTTAATTTATTTATAAAATTCATAATTTTACAAAGTTTAAGGAGGTCGGTTCCTTTAAATTTTTAGACCTCCATGATTAAACATTAATTTGAAGTCTCCATTTTCGAAATGTTTCGGCTTTCGGGAGTTGGAGGCTTCTCTTTTTCAACTCACTTCCGTAATTCAACTCCTACTTTTTTTCAGTTGAGAATTAAACTAATGTCAGTTAACTTGTATCCATAGTCAGCTCTTTTTTTGCATGTTTGGTAACGT
>JBBQWB010000150.1:0-4832 GCA_038210985.1 Bacteroidales bacterium | reverse complement strand
GTTAACATTTTCAGCAATCAGAATTTGGAACACAACACATTGATTAGCTTCTAATTAACCACATTAAGTTTAAGTTAATATTATCCGACTACCATTGTAAAGGATGATTGAAAAAACACATATTATTCTATTTCAAACGCTTTCCGTTTTTAAATTTCACAATAAAACAACCTTCAAAATCATTTAATAAATCTTGTCGTAGTTTTCTTGTTTCTTCAATATCCGTGCTTTCACCAATGGTGTATTTAAACAAATTGTCTTCATTGTAAGATGTTACATTTTTATGGGATTTGAATTTTTCGGAATTGTTTTCAAGTTTATTAGATGTAGTAAAAATCTGCACTTTGTAAATTATTGAATCTGAATTCGTTTCATTATTATTTTCTACTTCAGGAGCATTACTACTATCGTCTTTTGTTGTCAGATGAGATGATTTATTATTAGATGAAATTTTGACAATTGTAAATTCAGTTCGACGGTTTAACTCATGCTCTTTGTCGGAACAATCGACACCATTAGTGCATTGATTTACAAGTTTCGTTTCGCCATATCCCTTGCCAAATATTTGATTTGGGTTTTTTAATCCTTTTTTGAGATAATTGGCAGCCGATTTTGCACGCTTATCCGATAGTTTAAAATTGTAATCGTCATTGCCACGACTGTCGGTGTGAGAACTCAATTCGGTGGTTAAATCGGGATTATTATTTAAAAACTTAATGACTTTATCTAACTCAACAGCAGCATCTGGTCGGATATTCCATTTGTCGTAATCGTAATAAATTGGATTTAATTCCATGATTTTTGAAATCTCCATATTTTGTTCAACTTTGGTAACTAAAATAGTCTCTTTCTCTTTTGGAATAACAATTTCTCCACCATTTTCAATCACGAAATCAAAATTTACCTTTTTATTCAAATATCCAGTTTTGTAAAAATCGACCAATAAATGAATTGAATCGCCTGGATGATAAATATGCGGAAACTCCCAATATATCCAATCGGTGGTGGATATTGTTGAAAAAGTTTCTTCGTTATTACATTGAATTTTTACCGTCATGCTTTCAATGGGTTGTCCTTCGGTATCGATGGGTTTAATTTTAAATTTTGCAAATTCTTCTAAAATAATATCATATTTCATCGCTTCAGCAGTTTCATCGGCAGGTGTTTCTATGTTAAAACTGCGTTTATAACAGTTGCTATTTTGGGCTTCACCTTCGTATTTAAAATTTCGATGTGCAACAACCGAATAGCTTCCGTTTGAGTCGGTTCGAGTGATTATTTTATCTCCATTTTCAATCGAAAAACCAATTTCCGATTCAGGTAAAACTTCGCCTTTTGAATTACGTACAAATCCTTCAATACGGAAAGGCAAATCGAGGTATTTCCATTCATAAATATCATCTAAACCTATTCCCCCTAGTCGATTGGAGCTAAAATAACCGTCCATTACAAGCTTTTTATCGTAAAGTTTTATAAATGAAAAATCATCGAAAGCTGAGTTTATTGGAGCTCCAATATTGATTTTTTCAGAAAATCCATTTTTTGTCATTTCGGAATACCAAATATCCAATCCTCCTAAACCTTCGGGCGAATTTGACGAAAAATAAAGAATATTGTCGCTATCCACAAAAGGGAACATTTCGTTTGACGATGAATTAATTTTATTCCCTAGATTTTCGGGAGTTCCCCAATTCCCATTATTGTATTCTACTCGATAAATATCGGTTCCGCCAAAACCACCAGGCATATCCGAAGTATAATACAAAAACTTTCCATCCGCAGTGAGCGAGGGATGACCGCATGAATATGCAAGATTGTTGATCGGAAAATTTTGTTCTTCCAACCAAATCCCATTTTCGTACTTTACATAAAAGATTTGCAAAGGCATTAATCTATCCTCAGAATATCTTTTCTTTTTTTGGAAAAATGAATTTCGAGTAAAAAAAACTAAATTCCCATCGCTAGTAGCTGTAATTGGACCTTCGTGATATTTGGTATTGATTTTTTTAAGAAGATTAATCGTTTTTTCATTTTTTGAATTGGAATACAAATCGCAAAAATTTCTTTTTGTTGCAGGATCTTTTTTGTTTGAAATATCCTGTTTTTTATCCGAAACAAAAATTATATCATCCCCAAATAAATAGGGCGAAAAATCGGAATATTCTGAATTAATATCGAGCAATTTAATTTCATATTTTGCTTTTTGACTATATCCAAATTGAATCCAAAACAGGGAAGTAAAAACTATTATTATTGATTTTATAAAGCTACATTTCATGATAAATGATTTCGGTATTAAAAGTATCGAGGAGAAACATATTTTGTGGATTTAAAGCTAAAGTCGTAGTTTATCATCAACTCGTGTGAACCACTTTGGCTACCACGAAGTTTATTAAGACTATAATCGTAGGAATATCCTATTCGGAAATTTTGATTTATTTGAATGCAAAACAAGGCACCCGCAGCATCCTTTATTCGATACATGGCTCCTATCCAAAACATATCTTTTAAAATCACGCTTGCCGTAAATTCAGCAGAAATAGGTGCATTTTGAACATAGCGAAGCATCATCGTGGGTCGAAGTTTAAAATCGTTACTGATGTCTTTAACAAATCCCGCAATCAAAAAATAATGTCGTTTATGAACTAAATCGGTAGGTGCATTTATCGTTTTGTTTTCGATTAAGTTTGGAGCACTTATGCCAATATACGCATTGGGATTTCGATAATACAATCCAAATCCAAAAACAGGAAGATATGAATTTATGTTTTGATGAAACGAAATATCTTCATTATTAAGATTATCCAAACCTGTTAAGCCAACTCTAAAATTAGTAATTCCTCCCATTAAACCAAAATACAGTTTTGAATTTTGAGTGAGGTTGATGTTGTACGAAATATTTCCTTGTGCCGATAAATTATTAACTGGTCCAGCTTGATCGCGAATAATAGATAAACCTGCACCCAACTGAAACTTTAATGGAGAATGAATGGCAACGGTTTGTGTTTGTGGAGCACCCTTTATTCCAATCCACTGATGGCGAGTAATTGCAGTTGCAGAAATTAAATTTGAACTTCCCGCATAGGCCGGATTAAGGCTCAGCGTATTAAACATATACTGCGTAAACATTGGGTCTTGCTGAGCTTTTATAAATCCAAAGGACATAAGAAGAATAGCAAAAATGATTTGATTTTTTATATTTTTCATAATCTTGGATTTAAAAATTTATATACACATAACCTGATAAAACTTCTTTTTTGTCTTTATCTGGTTTAAAAAGATAATAATACGTGCCAGACGGAAGTTTTTCGCCATTTTGCGAATCTCCTCTCCAATCATTTTGATAAGGATAAGCTTCATAAACTAAATTTCCCCATCGATTAAAAATGGTAATGGTATTGTTTGGAAACTGCTCAATCCCCTGAATTATCCATTCATCCGCAATATTATCACCATTTGGCGAAAATCCTTCTGGTATCAAAAACTCAAGATTTCCAATTACATAAATTCGAACTGTGTCCATTACCGAACATCCATTTGAACTAGAAGTTATTACGATTTCGTATGTTTCGTCGCCTGTTTGAGAATTATTTGATTCAAACAACCAAGAAGTACAACCAGTGCATAAAACCTCGCCCGAACTTTCCCAAGTGTATGAATCAGAACCACTTGCATAAATTGTAACGTCTTCACCAGGTTTTAACATAGTGTCGGCAACAACAATTACGGTTTGTGGATAATCGTGTACAACTATTTGAATACTTGCAGATTGAGAGCAATCTGACCCGTTTGGTGTAAAGACGTAGTTTGTACTTCCGGCATTTGAAGTATTTATAATTGAAGGCATCCAAGTGCCTGAAACTCCATTATTGGAAGTAACTGGAAGATTTTGAGGAACATCTTGAACGCAATAAGAATTAATAATATTGAAAACAGGAATTACATTTGGATTAATTATAATTGTAATTGTTTGAGTGGTGGCACATTGCCCAACACCTGGAGTAAACGTGTAAGTTGTTGTTGCAGTGTTATTTATTGCTGGCAACCATGCACCTGTTATAGAATTATTTGAAGTAGTTGGCAATGCAGCAATGGTAGCTCCTAAACAATACGGACCAACTACTGAAAAGGTCGGAGTAACACTTGGAGTAATTGTAATTGTCAGCGTCTGAGTGGTGGCACATTGTCCAGATGCTGGAGTAAACGTGTAAGTTGTTGTTGCAGTGTTATTTATTGCTGGCAACCATGTCCCAGTGATTCCATTTGTGGAAGTTAATGGCAATGCTGGAATGGTAGCTCCTAAACAATACGGACCAACTGCTGAAAAGGTCGGAGTTGTATTTGGATTAACGATAATAGTCAACGTTGCGGTGGTGGCACATTGTCCAGCACTTGGAGTAAACGTGTAAGTTGTTGTTGCTGTGTTATTTATTGCTGGCAACCATGTCCCTGTGATTCCATTTGTGGAAGTTAATGGCAATGCTGCAATGGTGGCTCCTGAACAATACGGACCAACTGCTGAAAAGGTCGGAGTTGTATTTGAATTAACGATAATAGTCAACGTTGCGGTGGTGGCACATTGCCCAGATGTTGGAGCAAACGTGTAAGTGGTTGTTGCTGTATTATTTATTGCTGGCAACCATGTCCCTGTGATTCCATTTGTGGAAGTTAATGGCAACGCTGGAATAGTAGCTCCTGAACAATACGGACCAACTGCTGAAAAGGTCGGAGTTGTATTTGAATTAACGATAATAGTCAACGTTGCGGTGGTGGCACATTGTCCAGCACCTGGAGTAAACGTGTAAGTGGTTGTTGCTGTGTTATTTATTGCT
>JBBQWB010000149.1:0-4969 GCA_038210985.1 Bacteroidales bacterium | reverse complement strand
AGAATTTCAACATATTCTTCAAGTGGAGCCAGCGAAGGCATTGTCACAAAAATTGGCTTTTTATTCATTTGCTTTAATTCTTACTTGATTAATTAGTTTCGATTGTATAATATTATTTTCATATTCTAAATCAGCAAAAATCGGATTTTTAATCATTTCAATAAAATGTTTTAACATTTTATTGAAATGATTATCTGATTTAAGTTTTATTATTTCAACTCCATCATTTGTCTCAATAATAACTTCTGGTTCAAAAGCAACTGGAGCAGTAAATATCCGATTTGAATACAACTTCCCTTTGCTTCCCCATAATTCGATATTACATTGATAAAAATTATCAAATCCAAATGCAATCTGAGCTACACCGCCCTTGTTATCAGATAAATATACTGAACCAGATATATCGACTCCTTTATTTTCATCATACACTAAATTAGCTGCCTTTACTTCAAGTTTATTACCAAAAAAAAGTTGAGATAGTTTTAATGGATATGCTCCAGCATCTAACAATGCTCCTCCTCCTAATTCTTTTTTATATCTAATATTTTCGCTATCTAAAAAAGGAGGAAAGCCAAATGAAGATCTTAAAATACGTACCTCTCCAATTTTACCAGAATTAACAATGTTTAATATTTCTGAAAATTGACTATGAAATCTAAACTGAAAATTCTCTATTAAAACAAGCTTTTTTTCTTTTGCTTTTTGATTTACCTGTTTCGTTTGTTTCACGTCGCAAGTCATTGATTTTTCAACAAGCACATGCAATCCCCTATCCAGCGACTTGTTAATCCACTCATAATGCAATGAGTTTGGCAAAGGGATATAAACTGCATCAATATTTAAATCATCAATTAAGCTCTGATAAGAATAAAATGGAACAGTATCAAAACTTTTAGCAAATTCATTTGCTTTGTCTTCAGACCTGCTTGCTATACCTACAATATTGTATAAATCTGACAATTCTTTTAAAGCAGGAATAACTGATTTTTTGGCTATTGCAGCACACCCTAACACACCAATATTAATTTTATTTTTCATAATTAGTCCTTGCAAGTAATACCAATACTTATTTCAAATTAGTCCAGCGGATAGTTTGAAATTTAGTATGGTTTATGCCGATAGAGTTTCTGTTAGAGTGCAAAAGACGTTTATTGAATTGGCCTATTACATAAACCGTATCGGTATAAACTCAGTGTTTGATAAGAAACGTCAAATTCGAGGCTTTCAAAACAACGAATTTAGAGAATTTACTAGTGTAAATGACCAGAATTCGTTGTTAGAATAACGATGAAGTTGGCGCTTTCTTGCAGACACTCATTATACAAATGATACAGCCGCTATCAAACTTCGAGCTTGAATATTTAGATAGTTGTTGAATTTTAAAAAAAACAAAATTTGGCTTAGGGTAATCCAAATGTATTTATCGGGCAACAAATTTGATATTTCCTGACCAGCCATTATAATCATATTTCGATTTTGCTCACGGTAAAAACGCCCTCCTTCTTCAGATTGCATAGTGTCGAATATAATCTGATTTTGTTTTGCATTTAAAACATACTCTAAAAAGGGCAATGCGCCTTCCTGTGTTTGTCGATAGTTTCCAGTAAGACATTGAACTGTAGGTGCAAATTCAATAATGTCATGATTTCCACACTCTAATTTTGCTTGAACTGCAAAATGAACCTGTCCATTAATTTCTTTACAAACAAAGGCACACAAGCCTTCTTGTGCAGGTTTAATCATAGGCTGGCTCCAACAAAGCACTTCCCTATTTCCAATTTCAACATCTACAGCGATAACACTAAAAAACTTACGTTGCTCGTGATATATCTCATCGCTATTAAAAAACCAAGATTTCATTTTTTTTAAAGGCACCTTCGATACATCTAAATCATGTTCTGCTTTAATATTTGTCAAAAATGCAATAATATTATCAAAACTATTAAAACTATTTTTCAAGGAAATAGCTGAGTTTAAAAACCCTAATTTGATATCATCCTCAAAATAATCATTGGGCTTGATGATTTTTTCAAAATCATTTTCAAAATTTGGCCCATAGGATATTCCTGAAATAACAGTTCGAGTATCCATATTAACGCAATTATCATATTGCATTAAGTTTTTTAATTGACCCAAGGTAAGCCAGATAAAATTATCAAAAACGGTAATTTCACTATCTACTTTAATAATAATATTTCTATTTCTTTTTTTAAGAAAACGAGCCCCTTGCTCAGACTGCAATTGATCAAGTATAATTTGTTCGGGCTTAGCATTTTGAAAATAATCTAAATACAATGGCTTTTTTCCTTTATGGACTTGACTATAATTGCTTTTAGTTGCTTGTAATGTAGGTGAAAGCTGAACATAATTCACATTACCTGGTTCGATCTTAGCCTGTACTAAAAAATGCAAAATCCCATTAAACTCTTTTGTTATAAAGCCTAAATATCCAATTTCAGGCTGATTAATTATAGGTTGCTGCCATTCATTAACCAAACCCCAATTGGTTTTAATTTTTATCCCATCAATTGAGAAAAATTTTCCTGAAACATGCTTAATACTTCCATTCTTATAACACCATGAATCAAGCTTATCAAAACTTGTCATTTTCACCTTTACATGTACTTTTTCATTTTGATCGCTAAGCCAAGAAATCACTTCGCTAGTACTAATAAAAGCACCATGTTTTGCTAAAGCACTCTTGAAAAAAACATTTGAATTTAAATTCATTTTGAGAAATTAATTATTTCGAAGTATTTGTTGCTGTGAAATGATTGATTGTTATAAAGTATATTTAATAGTTATTTCAACTTGCTTTTTTGTTTAAACCTCGACAATATCAAGCACCTAAGATAAATATAATCATTAATTTTAAACACAAAAGACATTCCGATATATATAGTAAAACCTACAAAACTTTGCACTAAAAGCAAAAGGTAATAATTATTTGGCAGTATAAAACCAATGCTGTTAATCCCTAATCCAAGTATAAAAACTGATGAATGTTTATTATTTTCTATATATTTTTAAATACATTATATATTTTCGGATACTTTATCATTTGCTCCTTGAATATTTCTTTTACATAATAATACTCTTTAATTTTAAAAATAATAGAAAGTAATATATAAATTACAAAACCTGTTGTCAATTGAAAAAATAATAAAATATAATAGTTATTAATAGGTAAAAAAGTCAATAAAAAGACTAAAAAACCCATAAAAGATGCAATTAATAGTGGTTTAATCAATAGTTTTAAATAAATAAATACATTATTTTCAACAAGCTTTCCTACAAAATAAAAATCCATTAACAATCCAAAAAATCCAATCGCTACAAAACTCCAAACGAAAGGGTATAAACCCCAAAAAACGCCAAATGGTATAGCAAGTAAAGTTAATAATTTTTTACCAGATGACAATCGAAAGTATAGTTTACCCTCTCCTTTTACTAGCATTGTTTGAGAAAAAAGTGCAGCAAAAAAATAGGCAATACTCGAAAAAGCAATAATTTGAGTTAACTGAACCGAAGGCAACCATTTGTTAGTAAATAAAACAATGGTAAATGCTTTAGCAATAGCAATAAACCCAAATACAACAGGTAGATAAACATATGCTCCAACATTAAAAAACAGCATATGAAATCGTTTAAATTCACTTTCATTTTGATTTCCCTTTACTAAAATGGCAAATGAAATTGCACTAAAAGTATCGGTAAAAACAGTTTGACTGGCTTCGTTAGAACTTTTTGCTTTAATATAAAAACCCAGCTGTTGAGCCGAGAAAACTTTGGCAATAAGCACATTATCAATATTTTGAACAATTCTAACGATAATATTAGTTGCTAAAATATTGGATGCAAATGCCCATAATCTTTTAAATGAATCTTTACTAAATCCTCCCTTTGGACGCCAATCAGACGTTATCCAAAACATAATGTTTGTAACAAGTGCTTGTGATATTGCTTGTGCCACAATGCTATACACTCCATATCCATTAAAAGCCATAATGGAAGCAATAACAACTGACACAATTAATCCAGTGTAGTTACAAATCGCTTGAATCTTAAATTTTACTTCTCTTACTAAAATTGAATTTTGAATAATTCCGGATGAATTTATTAAAAAAACTAATGTTACTAGCCTAGTAATTGGAATTAAAATTGGCTCATTAAAAAAATCAGCTACAAGAGGTGCAGTGAAGAAAAACAATAAATAAAAACAGCTACTTATAAAAATATTAAAATAGAAAACAGTACTATAATCATCTTCGGTAACATTTTTTTGACGTATAACAGCTTGCGACAAACCCGAATCAATAAATATTTGAGCAACAGCCATAAGTATGGATATCATCCCTATTAGTCCAAACTCTCTAGGTTCTAATAGACGAGCTAAAATAATAGACAAGAAAAAACTGATGAAATACCTTCCAGCATTTAGCGATGTTTTCCATTTAGTACCAGATATTGCTTTTTGTTTTAAACTCTCTGCCAATTTATTATAATTAAACTAATTTATTATTTATTTTTTTGTTCTTTGTGAAAGGTTCTATGGATGGGGACGAGTGATGAGAGGGACAGGTAACGGGTGATCGGTGATCGGTTGTCGGCTATCGGTTATCGGTGATCGGTGATTGGTGGTCAGTGGTTGGTTATCGGTTTACTGAATACCGAATACTGTTTACTGATTACTGCTTCATTTTATCGTTGTTGTTTTGCAGACCCTGCCCTGAAACAAGTTCTGGGGGACGGGGGACGGGTGACGGGGGACGGGGGACTGCTTACTGTCATTCCGAACTTGTTTCGGAATCTCTCCTTATTCGTCGGATTCTTTTCTCATCTGTTTATATTCTTCAATTTCTTCTGTCGTAAACCAATCAAAAGCTAAGTCTTTGTTACTTTGTTACTTGTTACTTTGTTACTTGTTACTTTGTTACTTGTTACTTTGTTACTTGTTACTTTGTTACTT
>JBBQWB010000148.1:0-5330 GCA_038210985.1 Bacteroidales bacterium | reverse complement strand
TCGTGGTTTTAATGAGCGAGTGTAAATAACGGTTGCAACTGCATTTGCAGTATCGTGAAATCCATTGATAAATTCAAAAGCTCCAACTGCAATAATACAAAGAATTAATAAAACGGATAAGCCTAAATCGAGTCCAAACATTTTAATAGGTGTTAATATTAATTCTACAAATGTAATTAAATTTCAATAATTGATAAAAATTAGACGAATAATTCATAAAATAAATAAATTTTGCTTTGGGTGTAAATTACTTCAATCAATTTTTGCCTCAATTCTAAAGGATGAATTGATTTTCAGCAATTTACACCCTTGAGGGCAGGGGCAATAAATTGCGGAAAATCCATATTTTTAAAATACACAAAAACAAACTCTACCTTCCTTCATTTTACCTATTAGCTTGTTATACAACATCATACAACAGATGTCAAAATTTATATCGGACAACAGTGAAACAAAATATTTATCAGATTATTTTATCGGACAATACTGATTTGATTTTCACTTTAAACTGATTTTGGAATGTTATTATTTTCCTCTTCCTTGCAAAACAATTAATGCAGTATGAATAAGAATTTTTATATCCATTTGCAACGACATGTTTTCTAAATAAACCAAGTCGTATCTTAAACGTTCAACCATTTGATCTACGTTTTCGGCATATCCATATTTTACTTGTCCCCACGATGTTATGCCTGGTTTTATGCGATGCAACAAACGGTAATGTGGAGCTACTTTAATTATTTGATTAATATAAAATTGACGTTCGGGGCGTGGACCAACCAGCGACATTTCGCCTTTTATCACATTAAAAAACTGAGGTAATTCATCTAAACGCATTTTACGCATAAATTTTCCGAAGGTCGTAATTCGGCAATCTTCTTTTGAAGATAATTGAGGTCCATCTTTTTCCGAATCTACATACATGGATCTGAATTTTAAGATAGAAAATGGTTTTCCTTTTAATCCAATTCGTATTTGCTTGTAAAAAATTGGTCCTTTAGACGATCGTTTAACTCCAATAGCTAAAAATAAATACAATGGAATAATTAATAAAATGGCCAAACACGACAAAAATACATCCATTATGCGTTTAATCTGTTTTTGCCATTCGGGCATTAAATCTTGAAATATTTGAATCAAAGGTTCTTGTAAAACGGATGTCATTTTTACCGAACCTAAAAGGATATCTTGAATTTGAGGTATAATTTTAATTACCACATTTGTATTTTCAATAACCGAAAAAATCTGCTCCAAATATTTTCGTTTGCCATTTTGCACGGCAATAATTATCTCTTCAATGTCATTGTTGATAATTATGTTTTTCAGGTCGGTAATATCGCCTAAACAAGGTAAATATGGATGAATGATGTGAGGATTTTCGTCGTTTAAATAGACGTATCCAATAAATTTATTTCCCGATTGTATGTTTTGCTTTTTTACCCTTTGAAAAACTTCGAGGGCAACTTCGTCGCTGCCAACCAAAATGGTGTTAAATCCTAAAATACCTTTATGTATTTTTCGAACGGTAATGGTAGTATTGATAAATCGGGGAATATAAGTTAAGGTAAAATGAATTAAAAAAAGGAAGATGTAATATTCTACATAATTTCGATACGAAATAATTATATCATCGAGGATGATTGCAAAAAAAATCACCAAAGTACCTAAAAGAGTAACCAAAAGTGTTTGCTCAAGCTCTTTTAATCGAGATTTTCGATAAATTTTGCGGTAATATCCAGAAAAAGTATATAAGATCAACCAAAATATTGGAATTAAAATAATTCCGATGTAGAAGTTTTTGTCGTGTAAAATGTTTTCCGAAATTTGGTCTAAAATATTTGGGTTGATTGTATATTTTCGATATGCAAAAAACACACACCATGCAGCAATTGCACTAATGTAATCGAGAGTTAAATATTTTAAAAGTTGCTTTTTCTTATTCATTTCAATTTATTGAACACGGTTGTGAATTAGTTTAATATTGTCAAAATAGAGTTTGTCTTCCGTATGATTTGGATTTTTTGTTCCGGTAAAATATACTTGGAAATTTTGGGCAGTAGTTTCACGACTTACAACTAAAGTTAAATTAATGTATATTTTTCTCCAGCTAGTGGAAGGATTAAGAATTACAACTGGATATTTTTTAATTGTGCCAGAGTAATTGGCTATTAATCCAACTACCACATTGGTTGATAATTTATAATTAAGTTCCAAAAACACATAATTCCCATTTTTTGGCAAAATAAATTTGTCGATGGTTTGAATGTCGAAGGTTTTTGCATTTCCAGTTAAATGAACTAAACCCGAATATCGATTTACTTCGCTTAAATCTTGAGTGTTGCGAAAAATTTCATCAGGGTTTGAAACTTCATTAATGGTGGTATCGCTAATGAATGTTTTATCGAGCGAAATTCCAGCAGCTTCAAAATCTTCCATCCAAGCGAATGTAGCAGAAGGGTCGTAGCCAAAAATAGGATAAACTTCTACAATATTACCTGGAGTGAGCATAATTGTATCAATAAATGCTTTATAAAAAGGATAGGGGACTCTGGTGTCCGAAACTCCATTTAATTTTATTCCGGCTTGAGTGCTCAAAATTACTTTGCCAGTAATTAGGCTGGGAATTCGCGATGGATAATTAAATGCACCCAATATCTCATCGTTTACGTAATGCCAAATATCTACTATATTGTGCGAGCTACTGCCCTCGGCACTATAATCGGTAACAAATTTTACCGAATCCACTTTTATAAAAGCTGGTGCTTGTTCAACGGGATTAATAATTTCGCAGGATGAAAGTGCAAAAAGACACGCAATAATTAAATAGTTAAAAAAATGAGTAATTTTTGTCATAAGTACCTTCCTCGTTAATTTAAGAGTAACGAATGATATTGTTATTTATTACAAAGCTTAAAAGTTATTTTTCGATTTTGCCCATTATTTGATATGCCACCTCAATTGCGTCGCATCCATCTTGCAAGGTAACCATAGGAATGGTGTTGTTTATGATGCTCATTGCAAAGGTTTCCAATTCGGTTTTTATGGCATTTGTTACTTTTATTTCGGGGTTTTGAAAATAAATTTGTTTTTGACCTTTTTCGCCTATGTCTAAAACCATTGCAAAAGGATCTGGATTATTTTCATCATAATCTTTCATTCGTATGATTTCTGCTTTTTTATCCAAATAATCCACGGCAATATATGCATCGTTTTGAAAAAAGCGACTTTTGCGCATGTTTTTCATCGAAATTCTACTAGCAGTAAGATTTGCCACGCATCCATTATCAAATTCGATACGTGCATTGGCAATATCTGGAGTGTCGCAAACAACAGCTACACCGTTTGCACTTATTCGTTTAATGCCCGATTTTACAATGCTTAAAACAATGTCGATGTCGTGGATCATTAAATCTAATACCACAGGAACATCGGTGCCTCGCGGATTAAACGTCGCTAAACGGTGAGTTTCGATAAATTTTGGATTAATGATAAACGGTCTGGCAGCTATAAAAGCTGGATTAAAACGCTCTACATGACCAACTTGAACTTTCACAGCCGCTTCTGTAGCCAACGAAACTAGTTTTTGTGCCTCTTCGGGCGTTGCAACAATCGGTTTTTCGATAAAAACATGTTTGCTATTTTTAATGGCTTTTTCGGCTAAATCGAAATGAGCCACAGTTGGCGTAACAATATCCACAACTTGAATTTTTTCTATCAATTCTTCTGCTGTTTCAAATCGACGAATTCCTAATTCGCTCGAAACTTGTTGAGATAATTCCTCATCTGGATCGTAAAATCCAATTAAATCAAAATAATCACTCTCGATAATACACCGTAAATGTATTTTACCTAAATGTCCGGCTCCTAAAACACCAATTGTTATCATAATTGCTGAAAATGTTTTTACATTTGTTACTTTTGCAAAAGAAATTATTTTTTCTCACATATTCAAATTTAAAATGCTACAATTTACAGACACGTTTAAACACAGAGGGTTACGAAAAAAACTTGTGGAAGAGATAAAATCCAAAGGAATAACGGATTCATTTGTAATTGAAGCGATGGAAAAACTTCCTCGCCACTACTTTATGGATTCCTCGTTTGTGGAATTTGCATATCAGGATAAAGCCTTTCCAATAGCGGCAGACCAAACTATTTCGCAACCATATACGGTTGCTTTTCAAACTCAATTATTACATATAAAAAAAGGGGATAAGGTGCTCGAAATTGGTACTGGTTCGGGATATCAGGCTTCCATATTGTTTTTAATGGGAGCAAAAGTGTTTTCTATCGAACGCCAAAAAGAGCTTTATCAAAAATCGAAACAGTTTTTTGCCCAACTCAATTATCGAATTCAAACATTTTATGGCGATGGATATAAAGGATTGCCAACTTTTGCTCCTTTTGATAAAATTATTGTTACCTGCGGAGCACCATTTATTCCCGAAGATTTAATAAAACAATTAAAAGTTGGTGGAATTATGGTTATTCCAGTAGGAGAGGACGTTCAGCAAATGATAACCCTTGAAAAACGATCCGAAAATGAAATAATTAAGTTGGATAATGGCTCGTTTAGATTTGTACCGATGCTTGAGAAAAAAAATGAAGGGAAGAAAAAATAGATTATATTTTTATCAAACTCGAAGTTTTTTTAAGGATTAAATAGGTTTAACAATCCGTTTCACAATCAATTACATCATTCTCTATCTGAATTGTTATGTGTTTTATTCCAAATTCATGTTCATGTTCTTTTTGCAGTTCAGCAAGAAAGTTGGTGCTTGTTCCATTAGGCATAAAAAGGTGAACAGATAATGCTGCTTGTGAAGTGCTTAACGCCCATATGTGCATGTCGTGAATGCTTTTAATCTCTTTTTTTTCATTCAGAAAAGCTTTTACTTTTTGAATGTCAATATTTTTGGGAACAGCTTCAAGTGCTAGGTCAATCGAAGCGGTAAACAATTTCCAGGTGCTCCAAAAAATAACCGCTATAAATAGTGTCAGCAAGAAAACTCCTGTTTTTTGTCAAATATATTAAATGTAATTTATATTAATGTATCAAACCTCTTCCTAACACACCTCAAGAATGTTAATAAACCTCCGAAAATTGTTAATAACCTAATATTTCACAACATCAAGTTAATTTTCCTTATCAAATAGACATAATTTTTCCGTGCTGTTTTGGTAAAAGACAGCTAATCAGCGTGTAAAGATTTTTATGCTGCTTTTTTCAGCAACTTAAGTTTTGACCTTTCAGCTTTCATCAGTTCTGCCCCAATTCTATGAAGGTTGTAAGCACAAACACCTAATCCCAAATACCTTTTAAAATGGGT
>JBBQWB010000147.1:0-5514 GCA_038210985.1 Bacteroidales bacterium | reverse complement strand
TAAATATAAAAAACTTATTTAACTTAGTTTCTTTTTGTAATAAAAATTAAATATAAAAATTCCCCACTAAGCCACGAAGAGAACAAAGAAAAATCTCAGTGAACTTAGTGTCTTTTTGGAATAAAAATGAAAGATAAAAATTTCCCACTAAGCCACGAAGAGCACAAAGAAAAAACTTAGTGAACTTAGTGTCTTTTTGGGATAAAAATGAAAGATAAAAATTTCCCACTAAGTCACGAAGAACACAAATAAAATCTCAGTAAACTTAGTGTCTTTTTGTGATAAAAATGAAAGATAAAAATTTCCCACTAAGTCGCGAAGAGTACAAAGAAAAAACTTAGTGAACTTAGTGTCTTTTTGGAATAAAAATGAAAGATAAAAATATATCAAGAAAAAGTATTAAAGGAAATGAAAGAATTTTTAATTGCTTTATCTGATGCGAAAAAGAGTTCGAAGAATTGTTCGAGCTTAAACCGCATTTGGCAAAGCATATCGATTTTCCGAAAGATGCTTGGACAAAATCAACAGGTCGTTTAATTTATAGTTCCAAAACAAATTAAAAAGACCTGCATGAAAACATACAGGCCTTTTTTATCAAAAAACTTTGAATTATTGAATTTTGAGTTTGTTTAATATTTCTTTTGGAATAGATTTTTTGTTAATCATTATGTCCGTAGTTTTATATCTAACAAAAGCATCGGATGCATAAAAGTATCCATTATAAATATTGTTTGTATTCCACGAGTTTTTAACTAAAAAATATTTTGTTCCAAATTGATCTTTTGCAGTTCCGGTAATTTGCATACCATGGTCGTCCGAAGTTTGATAATTATCAAAAGCTAATTGACGATTTTCCTGAGTAATTTTCTTTTCGGGTACTTTTTTATCAAACGAGAAAAGTCCTTTTTCGCGGTCTTTTACAGACATTGTTTCCCATTTTGCTCTTTCTAATCCGTCCATGGCTTTTACATCGGTTTCGGGAACAATTGCAACACCATTTCTAAAAGAAAATCCTTTTTCACTAACGTCGCTACCCCAAGCAAATGAATAACCGTTGTCGATGGCATAATAAAGAACCTGCATCATTTCGTCTAAAGGTAAATTATACGATACATCCCAAGCCCAATTGTCTGGAATTTCTAAAATAAAAGGAGCATAAAAAGGGTGGTGCGAAAAAGAAGAAATACAAATATAATCGTCAAGGTTTAATCCTAAATCTTTGGCATAGTTTAATGGTGTAATGTCTTTACCGTTCGCTTTAAAAGTTTTTGGGACTGGTCCAAAATAAGCGTCTAAAATAGCACGATAAGCTGGAAGCCAAGCAGAAGTTAATGTTTTATTTTCGTCTTTTATTACGGCATCTAAAAATGCTTTTAAAACTGCATCAATTTCGGCATGAACGTGATTGTCTTGTCCGTAACTTAAACCTGGATAAGCTTCTTCGGGAACGATACCGTATTTTTTTATCATGTTTGTTACATCATGAAATGCACCGCCGCCGCCAAAATTAATGTTTCCATGCATGCGTACATACTTAATTCCTTTATCTTCAAATGCCATACGTACAATGTACATTTCGGATAAATCATAATCGCCTTTGTTTAATCGAAGTAATTCCGATTCTAAAAAAGCCATAGCCGAATAACTCCAGCATGTACCAGCGCGATACTGGTCGCGAACTGCGGTTGCTTTTATCTCCTTAATATTTGTAAAATTCAAACCGTCGCTCTTTGAATCCTGAGCTGTAACAATGGAAACAACTCCAAATATTACGAAACAAAATGTAAATAATTTTTTCATGAAAATTTTTTATTTATTGCAAACATACAAAAAAACAAACAAAATGTTTATCTATAATCGATAAAAAGGTAAATACTATCGATGAGTAGATAAATTTAAATTGAGTTATTGCAAACACAACTTAAAATTATTGAATTGTAGTAAACTGAAAATGACTGCTAATTGAATCGTAGCTTACAACGCTTGAAATCACATCCGCAAAGACATCGGCTACCGATACTTGAGTTATTTTTGGCGATTTTATTCGAATAGGAAGAGTGTCGGTTACAATCACTTCTGTAAATTCAGAATTGTTGATTTTTTCGGTAGCATCGCCCGATAATAATGGATGAGTGCACAAAGCTCTTACACTTTTTGCACCATTTTCCATAATCATACTTGCAGCTTTACAAATGGTACCTGCGGTATCAATAATGTCATCTACGATAACCACGTTTTTATCTTTAACATCGCCAATAATTTGCAAGCGTTCAATCACATTTGCTTTTGCACGTTGTTTATAACCAATGGCTAAATCGGCATTTAAAAACTTAGCATACGCAGCAGCACGGCGAGTTCCACCAGTATCTGGAGATACTATGCAAAGATTTTCGATATTTAAATTTTTTAAATAAGGAACAAAAACAGTAGAAGCATACAGGTGGTCAACTGGAACATCAAAAAATCCTTGAATTTGGTCGGCATGTAAATCCATGGTAATAATTCTACTTACGCCTGCTGCAATAAGTAAATTAGCCATTAATTTGGCTCCGATAGAAACTCTAGGTTTGTCTTTTCTGTCTTGACGAGCATATCCAAAATAAGGGATTAATGCAATAATTTTATGTGCAGATGCTCTTTTTGCTGCATCTACTAACATTAAAAGTTCTAACAAGTTTTCGGCTGGGGCAAAGGTCGATTGAATAATAAAAACGTCGTTTCCACGAATAGTTTCTACATAGGATGGTTGAAATTCTCCATCGCTAAAACTAAATATTTCTACTTCTCCTAAATTTTTGCCATAAGATTTCGCAATTCTTTCGGCTAAATAACGTGAGGCTCTGCCTGACACTAAAGTAACTAATGATGACATAAATAATTGATTTTAAGATGTTTGATATGCATGAATAGTGCAAAATTACAAAAAAATCAACACGATAATCAGAGATAAAAATATAATTTTTTTTTACTTGTTAATTCAAAAAAAAAAAGTAATTTTGTTGTTCGTTCTTTTGACAAATGCCCGAATGGCGGAATTGGTAGACGCGTCGGTCTCAAAAACCGATGAGGTTACACTCGTGCCGGTTCGATTCCGGCTTCGGGTACGAGGAAAATTAAACCGTAATTGATAATCAATCAGTTACGGTTTTTTAATGGGTTATTTGCAACACTTTTGAAGTGGTCATGCTGATTCGCCACGGCGAAGTCGAAGCATCCTCAATCTCTTTCAACCCCCCTCTAAATCCTATAGCCTATTGATAATCATGTCATTCCGAACGTAGTGAGGAATCTCTAAACGATTTGAATTATTATTAAAATTGAACCATTATAAAAGCCCTTTCATTTTGCAATGAAAGGGCTTTTCAAGACAGAAATATTTAATTTTCTGGCGTTTAAAAAACACTACATTAATTTCATCTCTTTAAGACAAGTATGAATTTTTTCAAAAGTGCGTTCAATATCATTATCTAAACCTACCGAAAAACGCACCAATCCTTCAGACATTCCCATTTCACGTTGAGTTTCTTCGGGTACTTCAGAAGAAGTTGATTTTCCAGAGTTGCTAAATAATGTTTTAAAATATCCTAAACTTACTGCTAAGTAACCAACACCAGCTAATTGCATTTTTTCCATTAATTCGTTTGCAACTTCGGCTTTTATCATATCGATAGATATCATTCCGCCAAAACCATATTCTTCATTAATAATGGATTTGAAAATTTTATAATCTATATGTTCTTCCATTCCTGGGTAGTTGTATTTTAGTCCAATCTCTTTGAATTTCTTCGATAAATACAACGCATTATGGCTGTGTTGCTTCATCCTTATGTGCAATGTGTGTAAGTTTTTCAAAATGTTTGACGAACGCAAAGGGTCTAATGCTGGTCCTAATAACATTGCGGTACCATCAATAACACTAGATAGAGAATTTACAAAGTCGGCGGATGCACAAATTGCTCCGGCTACACAGTCGTTTTTACCATTTATAAATTTAGTCATACTATATACAACTATGTCGGCTCCATGTTTTATTGGACTTACAATTAGAGGCGTAAAAGTGTTGTCGATTACCAATTGTGCATTTGCTGCATGAGCTATTTTTGCTAATTCAGGTATATTTGCAATTCTCAATAAAGGATTTGACATTACTTCGGTGTAAACTATTTTCGTGTTTGGACGAATAGCTGCTTTCACTGCATCTAAGTTAGAGGTGTTCACAAAAGAAACTTCGATGTTATATTTTGGCAACCAGTTTTTCATAAAAGCAAAAGTGCCACCGTAAATAGTTTCACTAGATACAATATGGTCACCAGCTTTACAAATTTGTAAAAGAGTACAAGTGATGGCAGCCATTCCAGAAGCTGTAACCCATGCCGATTCGGTTCCTTCCATAGCAGCTAATGCATCTGCTAAAAATTTATTACTAGGATTCCAGTGACGTGAATATAAAAAGCAACCTTGAGTTTCGCCATGAAATGTATCTAACATGGTGTCGGCTTCCAAAAATGTGTAAGTTGCCGAATCGGTAATAGATGGGTTTACTCCACCAAATTCTCCAAATTGCTTTAAATCTTGAATGTTACTAGCGGGATTAAATTTCATAATATTATGTTTTTTTAATTGTTATATATCTTTATCTGCAAAAATAGAAAGTTTATCGGATTATAAAATCATTAATTCAAAAAAATGCTAAAATAACTTCCAAAACATTTTATTAAAAAAAAGACAGAATAAATCTGCCTTTTATTGGTATTTGTATAAGTTTTTAGTGATGATTACAAGCCTTTTTTATGGGCTTATTTGGATTGCTAAATTCAGTTGAGTAACCAATTGTTTCAATTGCTTCAACTAATGATTTTGTGCTTGCAATTTCGGAATTATGCTCAATGGTAACTATTTTTGTTTCAAGGTCGGCAACTACAGCAGTTACACCTTTAATTTCCATAAGTTTTGTTTCGAGTAGTTTTTTGCCATTGGCACAATGAAAACCTACGGTAATTTTAAAAACATTATCCTTAGCCGTAGCTTGTGGAATTTCTGGAGCTTGAGCCGAAAGGCTTAATAAGCTTGTTAAACTTATTACAAAAAAGAAAAGAATAGCTTTTTTCATGGGTGAAATTTATTTGTTTTTGCAAAGATAAAAAAATATCACAGATTAACAAAGCCAGAAATGTTTATACTTCTAATAAATAAAATTTAAGCATGCTTATGTTTTGAATTTATAAAGTGTTTTTTTCAACATTTACGGTGTTTAAAATATCGAGCCTTATTTAAAAGACCTAATCTGGAATCGAAATTTAATACGATTGCCGAAAACAGCATTCAATTCTGTTTAAAGAACGATAGAAAAGCCCATGTTAGTATGGATAAATTGATGGAAGATTTGGATAAAGAATAATAAAGTTGCATTAGCTAGTTGAATCTACCACCTATGGTTTTGATTCCAATTGAGGCCCTCTCCAAAGGGTGGGATAAAGATGGGCAGGTCATCTATTTTAATTATACCCTTTCTCG
>JBBQWB010000146.1:0-5532 GCA_038210985.1 Bacteroidales bacterium | reverse complement strand
AGTGTGGTATTATTTAACCACGCGGTTGCAGTGGAGCATCATCGCTGCCGCACGAATTCTTCGTGTGGCCTTTTATTTTTTCAGTTCTACTTATTTAACCACGCGATACAATCGCGCGGTAGCAGGAGATACAATCGCGTGGTAGCAGAGGTGAGTTCCATACCATTTATCTTTCATTACGCATCTTTTATCCATTTCCCTATTTTGTCAATTTCGCCTTTTCTGCCATATAACGTTACCTCCACAAGTCCGTTTATTTTAAAATAAATAATATCATTACAAATACTATCATCATAAATACAAGGAATAACAACCTTTCCGGTTTTGTCTATAAACCCCCATTTTTCATTTAGTTTTACACTCGCTAATCCTTCTTTAAAGTGGTAACTATCATCATATATACAAGGAATAACAAGCTTTCCGTTTTTGTCAACAAACCCATATTTGCCATTTTGCTTTACTTCCGCCAATCCTTCGTGAAAACCATTAAAATAATTATAAATGCAAGGAGTAGCAAGCTTTCCATTTTTGTCAATAAATCCATATTTGCCATTTTGGTATACACTCGCTAATCCTTCATAAAAGAAACCTACATTATAAATACAAGGAATAACAAGCTTTCCGTTTTTGTCAATAAACCCCCATTTGTCATTTTGCTTTACCTTCGCCAATCCATCGCTAAAGTCAGCTGCATTATCATAAATACAAGGAATAAAAAGCTTTCCGTTTTTGTCAATAAATCCATATTTGCCATTTTGCTTTACACTCGCCAATCCTTCCATAAAGCTACCAGTATAATCATAAATATAAGGAATAAAAAGCTTTCCGTTTTTGTCAATAACCCCCCATTTGTCATTTTGCTTTACGTTCGCCAATCCTTCGCTAAAGCTAACAGTATAATCATAAAGACAAGGAGTAACAAGCTTTCCATTTTTGTCAATAACTCCCCATTTGTCATTTTGCTTTACGCTCGCCAATCCATCGCTAAAGTCAGCTGCATGATCATAAATACAAGGAATAAAAAGCTTTCCGTTTTTGTCAATAAATCCATATTTGCCATTTTGCTTTACCATCGCTATTCCTTCACAAAAGCTAAATATAAAATCATAAATACAAGGAGTAACAAGCTTTCCATTTTTGTCAATAACCCCCCATTTGTCATTTTGCTCTACGCTCGCCAATCCTTCCATAAAGCTGCTATCAGTATAATCATAAATATAAGGAATAACAAGCTTTCCATTTTTGTCAATAACTCCCCATTTTTCATTTTGCTTTACGCTCGCCAATCCTTCGTTAAACGGCCAAGCATCATCATAAATACAAGGAATAACAAGCTTTCCACTTGAATTTTTAAATCCACATTTACCTCCAACCTCCCACGCAATTTCAAGTTCTTCATCATTTACATTTTCTATTCCCAATGCCGTAGACCAATACTCCACAATCCTCTCCGCTGCTTCTTGGTGTAAAAAAGCATCCTCCATCAGGTACTGTTGTATGGCTCGTAAGTGTATGGCTTGGTTGTTTTGGTCTGTAATTACTGCAATTATTTTTTGGAGGACCTGCTCTTTTACCGATAGGGTGAGCATTTTTGCAATTTTCTTGTCGTGGGCAAAGAGGTCGACTATCATAGCTGTTAGTCGTCGCTCGTCGTGTAAAAGCTCATTGCCATATACTTGGAGTGTGTTTCGCATAATAAGTTCAGGCGTTAGCGTTATGCTTTGCTTGTTAAGTGCTTGCAAGATATCTGTTTGGCAAAATGGGCATTTGCTTAATGATATATTTTGAGGTGCAGTCCATTCTCCATGGCAATTGGGGCATTTCATAATTATAGAATAGTTTTTAATTTTTGCGATAAAGATGTAAGCTGTGTTATTACTTTTAGAGTATATTGAATTATATCCTTTTAAATTTACTCTATAATTAATTATGTAAACCCGCTGGCGTAAGTTTGTAACTTGTGCCTTGCTTTGAAAAAGCAAAATATTCCATTCATTCTTGCTCTACCGAGCAATACACCGATTGCAAATCGGCGCGAGCGGATTTAATCCATTAATTCAGTTATTAATTTGATATTATCCTTTTTAACTGGCTTGACCTTATTCTCTTTTCGATTGGGCAAGTATAAATGGAAAAGTACATGTTATGTATTGTATTTATTTTTTTTCCTTCATTGGTGGTTTACCAATATTTTCCAGTTTCAAATTCAATTCTTTCCGTCTTCTTTCTAATTTGATTGGTTGTAAAAATGTAAAGTCAAACAAAGCTTCTATTACTTCAATTAACCATTCTGCCTCTCCTTGTTCAACAGGGACAATTTCACCTGTGTTTTTGTCTTTTATTGGATGAGCTGCAAAATTTCCAATATTCCTTACTGCATCAACAGCATCTGTAATATGAGATGGTATTCCTGGTAGGTTAATAAACTTATCAATCTCTTGTGATAGGCTTTTTTCGCTTATTTTAAATTCTTCGCGAAATATATTTTGCAATAATCTACGACTCAATGCTGCAGATGCCTTGGGACTTCCCGAAAGTACTTTCATGGATTCTTCATAGTCTTCTAAATATATTTTTGGGATATCGTCCGAATTAACCATTCTCGATTCTTTAGGGAAAATCATCATTTCCCATTCTACATCTTCAACATAAAATTCTTTCAATGGAGTTTGTTTTATTGGACCACACTGTAGAAATACTACGAGTTTTTCACAATTAGGACAAGTTACATAAGCTATTTCCGTCCCGATATTCTTATCTTTAACAATTGCCTGAGGGTCTGTTGTATCCCATTCATATTTTACTACAGTTGAACAATGTGGACAAATCATATTTTAGTGTTTTTTAGTGAAGTAATAATTTTAAATTTATTAAATAATCTGCAATCTTTAATTTGAATTACTTATTTGAGCTATAGATAGTATCATCTCTTACACTTTCACTATATAGAGGGTTATTTTTAAAATAGTCCGAAAACTAATCTTTTAATCCTGAAAAAAACATTAATATTCCAATAAATCCAACTAAACAAATTACAATTATTGCAGTGGTTGCTGAATCTGATTTCGGGATAATTTCTGCTACTGCAATCATCGCAATAATCGAAAGTGTTGACAATGTGATACCAAAACCTGCTAGAAAGTCTTTTTTTGCCATAAATTATTTTATATATAGTTGTTAATATTGTCAAGTTATAAGATTTATAATGAATGCTACAAAGACATTTGTAATTTATATTAGCCTTACCGCTAACATCTATATAGCCATCATAAATATAAGATAAACATGCTATTTTTTGGGTGGCTTACCTTAATCTATTAATCGGTTTTTTGATTTTTTAATAACTGCAAATGTAAACATATTTTTTTATAAATTATCGAAAACATCCAATATCTTTTAAGCAAACTATTATTTGTCAAGTAGGTAATAGAACATTTCGTGTGTAGCACCCACAGAAAAATGTTACGGAAGTCAAAAATTTCGAGAATTTTCTTTTCGTAAGGTTACGGAGACAAATTTTCGTCGGATTTCGGGTTCTGTAAGTCTTTAGTGGATTAAGATAAAAAAAAAACCGAAGGAAAACCTTCGGAACATTAAGAAAAGCAGTGCTAACTGTTATTTTGGGATAGTCGTGAAGTTTTTGTTAGTAGAGTTGTTTTGGCTTTTTTATTACAACCCACTTGCCAACACATCGGCCAAATGAATTCCTTTGATGGGAAGTTTTTGTTTGGAGCAATACCCGTTGATATTCATAAGGCAGGATGCTTCGGTACTGATAATAAATTCTGCTCCGGTGGCTATTGCATTTATTGTTTTTTTGTCGGCCATGGCAGTAGAAATGGCTGCATTTTTCACTGCGAAAGTTCCACCAAAACCACAACAAGTTTCACTTTCTTCCATTTCAATCAGTTCAAGTCCTGCAACCTGAGCCAATAATTTACGCGGTTCATCTTTAATGCCGTATTCCCGTAAAGCAGAACAAGAATCGTGAAACGTAACTTTATGTGGAAAGCTTGCCCCGAGATTCTCCACTTTCAACACATTTACCAGAAAATCGGAAAGTTCGTAAACCTTATTTTTAAGCAGGGAATGTTTTTCCAGTAATTCGGGTTTTTCAGTCAGCAATTTATGATAATGATGAATAACGAAACTCGAACACGAACCCGAAGGCGAAACGATAGGCATATCTGCATTAAAATCGGTCAGGAATTTCGATGCCAGTGCTGAAGCTTCATCCCAGTAACCACTATTGAAAGCAGGTTGTCCGCAGCAGGTTTGATTGGGATTGTAGTGAACGGTGCAGCCTGCTTTTTCAAGAATTTTCAGGGTGTTGAATCCGGTTTGTGGATACAGTTGATCGATATAACAGGGAATAAATAATTGTACGTCCATTTTGGGTTGATTTCAGATTTAATTTAGAGCGGTCTTGCCACCATATAGCCGGTAATGTTCGGTAATTTTGCAAGATATTTATCAAACGGATCCGGTGTGATTTCCACTTTTTGCCCAGTTGATGAAGCATTAATTAGGTATAAAACACCACCGAGCCTGAAAGCGATTCCGACGTGCGAAATTTCCAAACCCTGCACATTGGTAGTTAAACAAAGAATGTCTCCGTTTCTGATTTTGCTGTTTACCGGAGTGTTTTTCGGAATGTAAAAGTTCATCATTTGACTGATGTTCCGCTCGCTGATCTTGATTTCACTCTTCACGTCCGGATTGCTCATGGCAGGATATAGTTCAGAATTACGACTCATAAAATCAAGATTCAAAGGCAACACTTTTCCTCCGAGTCCGGAAGTCAGATTGATAACTTTTGCCTTGGCCTGATTGTTTGAAATCCATTCTGTAAAATAGTTTAATCGGGAACTGAAATCAGTAATTTCACCATTTCGATAACGGATAACGCGCAACTTGTTACAATAGTTGTCGAAGGTCTGATCACGGCTTTTAAGTGTATTGACTAGTGCCAAGCAACTTTCAACAAGTGTCACGCAATCGAACTGACGCAGATTTACAACCAATCGTTCATTTTTACCACAAATTTCAAGAGTTTTAGCCGCATAAGGTGAATCCATTAAGTAAACAGCTGTTTGCACCATCAAATCGCCGACCGGCGATAGCTTTTTGGAATTCATTGATTCCATATATCGGTGAAATAGAAGGGTATCTAATTTTTGATATATAACATTTTTGTCCTGTGCAAATGCAGAATGCATTGATACAAAACAAATAAGTAGGAACAGATATTTTATGTTTTTCATAATTCAAAAGGAAAAGTTGTAATACTGAGTAATTGGAAAAATTAAATGTGGTATTCTTTTTCAACCACATAGAATTCACATAGCTACATAGTAAAACAGAGTATCATTTTCTAATACATAGCACATATAAGTAATAAAAAATAATTATTGATAGGTTTTGTGTGTGACCCCCAAACCCCCAAATGGGGGCTTTAAGACGCATTTAATTAAAATTATAACTATCTAAATCAATTCTAAGTTCCACTCTTAAGCCCCCATTTGGGGGTTT
>JBBQWB010000145.1:0-5548 GCA_038210985.1 Bacteroidales bacterium | reverse complement strand
CCATGTTTGTCCCCGATGGACCTAACTGTGCAGGCATGCCTACTTGTTACAATACTTTTGTTACTTTTTCATCCTTCTTGCCAAATCAGCTTGTTACAACCGTAAACGATATTGTTTCAATATGCTTTAAAATGGAACACTCTTATTTGGGCGACTTACAGTTTAGAGTTGTTTGTCCAAATGGTTCCAGTACTATCACCCATGCTCAGCCTAATGGTGGTGGTTTATATCTAGGTGTACCTATCGACGATGCTGGTGGTTGTGTTCCAAATCCTAACGTTAGAGGAGTAGGTTGGAATTATTGCTGGTCGCAAAATACTACTTTGGGATTTGGATACCATGGTGCTGCTCCAAATTACTTGCATCAAGGACAAGGTACGCGCTGTGACTCTACAAATCGAGTTTCAAACACAAATTACTACAAACCAATGAGTAGCTTTGCAAGTTTAATTGGATGTCCATTAAATGGTGTTTGGAGTATCGAAATTTGTGACTTATATGGAATTGATGATGGTTGGATTTTTGGCTGGACGCTTAATCTTGATCCAAGTTTATTACCTACTCCTTGGTCATATACTGTATTGATTGATGAGGTGTTGTGGAGTGGTCCTCTGATTACACCAACTAGCGATACAACTGCAATTATTGAAACTCCCGAAGCAGGAACTTTCCAATATACTTTTTCAGTAATTGATGAGTATGGTTGTGCTTATGATTCAACTTTTAATTTAAATGTTGTTCAATCTCCTGTTTTTGATTTGGGTGCCGATCAAAATATTTGTTCTGGAGCCCTTGTTCAGGTTAATCCAAACTATAATCAACCAGGTGCTGTATATCATTGGAGTGATGGTACAAACGACCCACTCTTAACAACTACTACTCCCGGAAACTATTGCTTAACGATATCTCAATCAAACGGGAATATTACGTGTCAGTCTAACGATTGTGTAAATATTGTCATTAATCCTCAGCCTATAGCCGAATTTTCAGCAACTCCAACTTCGGGCTGTAGTCCTTTATGGGTTCAATTTACCGACTTATCCACGCCTTCAGGTATCCCATTTACTTACCATTGGGATTTTGGCGACCCTTATACTTCCGAAAATACATCCAGCGAACAAAATCCAATGCACATATATCAAAATTATGGAACGTATGATGTTACTTTAAGAATCGTTTCTGACGCAGGTTGTGAATCTGAAATAATAAAAACAGGCTTCATTCAAGTTTATGCAACTCCAGTTGTTAATTTTACAGCGAATCCTGAAAATGTTTCTCTTTCCGACAATCCGAATGTTTATTTCCAAAATTTAACTCAAAATTATATTCCTGGTCAAACATTTTGGAGTTGGTCGTTTGGCGATGGTGGTGTATCGGATGCATTTGATCCTACATATACATATACTCATCCTAATGATTATATCGTAACTCTTGGTGTTACTACTTCTCATGGTTGTGGAGATACCATCTCAAAACTTATTATTGTAGAAGACGAAATTTTTATTCCTAATATTATTACTCCAGATGGCGATGGTGTTAACGATGTATTAATTATCGGAAACATAAATCCACAACGTATAAATACGCTAAAAATATACAACCGATGGGGTAAAAAAGTATATGAGCTTACCAATTATAAATCACGTGCCGAATGCGAAAAAGGCACGAATGATAATTGGACATGTTCTGATTATCAAGATTTAGATAAAGGTTGGGGTGGTGAAGCAAATTCAGATGGTGTATATTATTATACATTTGTTTATCAAGGCGTAACTAAAGATGTTGAAAAACATGGGTCAATAACAGTTATTGGTAAAAAATAGATTCAATTTATGATATAAAAAAAGCGAACAGAGATGTTCGCTTTTTTTTATTCAATACCTCCAAACGTTTGTTCGGATTTGCAATCCGAGTGAAATGAGAAATCCCAAATGTTCGTTCGGATTTGCAATCCGAACAATTGGAGTATTGCACCCAAAATAAATTTAATTTTCAATATCCACCATTCATGCGATTTATTGATTAGCAGCGGCTAACGAACTTTTGGGGCAAATTGTTGAAAATCAATTTCCGTTAATTCAAATCATAGCAATTCTTTACCTCCAAACATTCATTTGGATTTGCAATCCGAACAATTGGAGTATTGCACCCAAAATAAATCCAATTTTCAATATCCACCATTCCTTTTACGCTATGGATTTGTCATTTCGAATGAAACAAAGTGAAATCTACAAAAAACAGATTAAAATAGAGAAAATATAATCTCAATAATCCTTTTTCGAGCAAATCATTCGGCAATCTTGTTTTTGACGGGTGCAATTACATTCGCCAAAAGCTTTTTCAATTAATTTTCGTTGTTGTTGTTTATGCAACTGGCTCGAACCTGTTGCCGGACTACTGCTATCAGGTCGTGAAATCAATCGAAGCGGAACTTCTTTAAAATTTCGCGATAAATAAGTCCAAGCTCCCATGTTGCCAGGTTCTTCCTGAACCCATTGCCATTCTGTTGCTGCATGATATTTATCCACAATCTTGTATAATTCTTCAAACGGTATTGGACTAATTTGTTCAAGTCGGATTATAGCTATATCATTAGCTTCGTGCGATTTTTTCCCATCAATCAAATCATAATAAATCTTTCCAGATGTAAAAATTACTTTTTTAATTTCTTTCGGATTGCTTACAACATCATCAATTACTTCCTGAAATTGTCCATTGGTAAAGTCTTCCACAGTAGAAATACATTCAGGGTGACGCAACAAGCTTTTTGGGGTAAAAACAATCAATGGTTTTCGGAAAGTTCGATGCAACTGACGCCTTAAAGCATGAAAGAAGTTTGCAGGCGTGGTACAGTTTAAAATCTGCATATTGGATTCGTCGCATTGAATTAAAAAACGCTCCATACGACCACTCGAATGCTCAGGTCCCTGACCTTCAAAGCCATGTGGTAATAAAATGGTTAATCCACTCATTACATTCCATTTTTCTTCGCCACTCGAAATAAATTGATCAACAATAATTTGAGCACCATTCACAAAATCGCCAAATTGTGCTTCCCAAATAGACAGTGTGTCGGGAAGAGTAATTGAATGTCCATACTCAAACCCTAAAACACCATATTCCGAAAGCAAGGAGTTATATATGTTAAACTTGCTATTAGTGGTGGCAATGGAATTTAATGGATAATATTTTTCACCGTTTTCGTCGGTAATAACTGCATGTCGGTGCGAAAACGTTCCTCGCTCCACATCTTGTCCGCTTAAACGAACGTTATTTCCTTCGGCAACCAAACTAGCATACGCCAATAGTTCGCCCATAGCCCAGTCTAAAATCCCTTTTTCAAAATAATTTTTAGATCTTTCCGAATATAGTTTTTCTATCTTTTGAAAAAAAATATATTGATCGGGCAGACTAGTGATTTTTGTTACAAGTGTATCTAAAATGGTTTTTTCAACGCTTGTATTTGCTTTTTGAAAAACTTCATTTTCAAAAGCTCTTTCAATATGCTTCCAATCCTCATATAAAAAGGAAGAGATGGTGCCTTTTGTAATTTGAGCAGATACTTCTAGGCAATTTTCAAATCTTTGATAAATTTCGGTTTCTACTTTTTTTATCTCATCCATGCTAAAAACACCTTCGGATAGAAGCTTTTCGGCATAAATATCCAATGCATTGGGATGGTTTTCGATGGTTTTATATAAAATTGGCTGTGTAAAACGTGGTTCATCGCTCTCATTGTGCCCATGACGACGGTATCCAACAATGTCGATAAAAACATCCCGATGAAATTTCTCACGAAAATCTATGGCAAGCTCCATAACATAGGCAACGGCTTCGGTGTCGTCGGCATTTACATGAAAAATTGGTGCTTGTATCGTTTTTGCTACATCCGTGCAGTAATTGCTCGACCTCGAATCGAAAAATAAAGTCGTAAAACCAATTTGATTATTCGTTACAATATGAATTGTGCCTCCAATTTGGTAAGCAGGCAATTCCGACATTTGTATGCTTTCATAAACAATTCCTTGTCCCGAAAGTGCGGCATCGCCATGAATTGCAACCGCAACCACTTTACTTGTGTCGTTTTGATATTTTTGTTCAATGCGCCCTTTAGCTATTCCCATTATTACCGTATCCAATGCTTCCAGATGCGAAGGATTCGGCGATAGCGTTAAATGAACTTCTTGTAAACATTCGGTTTTCATTGTGGATGTGTGTCCCAAATGATATTTTACATCACCCAATAAATACAAATCATCGTATTCGTTTCCTTTAAATTCGCTAAAAATTTCCGAAAGCGTTTTCCGCATAGTGTTTGCAAGCACATTTAAACGACCGCGATGAGCCATTCCGAAAATAAACTCCCGAACACCTTTTTCCGAGCCTTTATTAATTAAGGTATTAAGTGCTGGTATTAAGGTGTCGTTTCCTTCTAAGGAAAATCGCTTTTGACCAGGAAATTTTTTATGAATAAATTTTTCAAGATAAACAGCTTCAGCTAAACTTTTGTACAGATTTTTTTTTCGATCTGCCGAAAACGAAGGAGTGTTTTTAGATGTTTCCATCTTTTTGCGAAGCCAGTTACGCATTTCGGGTACTCGAATGTATTCGTATTCCACTCCAATTGAACCACAATAGGTTTGTTGTAAATGAGCAATGATGTTTTGTAAACTTGTATGTTGCAAACCAATTTCTTGTGCTACTTCAAACTCTTGCTTTAAATGCTCGGGTTTTAAGCCGTAATGCTCAATATCTAAATTTGGATTTTGAACTTTACGAACAAAAACAGGATTCGTTTTTGAAAACAAATGCCCTCGTTCGCGATATGCTGTGATAAGTCGAATCACGTTAAATTCATCCGAAACCGGCTCTTTATGCTGATTTCTTTTAATCGGATATTGCTTTGTTGCAAACTCAAAACCCATAAAAAATTCCCGCCAAGTAATATCCACAGCCTCTGGATTGGTTTTGTACTGTTGATATAAATCTTCAATGATTTGAGGATCAGAAGTGTTTAAAAAGGAAGATAAATCCATACTTTCTATTGTTATTTGTACTTAGTCCTTGCAAGAAAACTCAGTATTTCTTGCAAACACTACTTAAACGAGTTTAAAGATAAAATGTTTTAAAATAGACCACATTATGGAGTAATATAATTTTTTAGATACTATGGCTTAAAATTTCTACCCATGCCATTACCCCTTTATTCTCAAAAAATTTGAGTGAAATCCTGAAATGATATATCTTTAGAATTATGAAGGCTGGTACTACTAATAATAGAATTTTATAACACCTTGACATGTTGATACATACTGTAAGTTTATCTAAACACTCGGTTTGTTCGGATTGCAAATCCGAACTAGCTCTATTTTTATTGTAACAGATTTCTCACTACACTGCGTTTCGTTACCAATGACAGAATTACATAACTGCCTCATAAGGAACTAATTGCAAATCTAACTCATTAGCTAATCGATAAGCTGATTTCAGTTTTTGTTTAAGCAATTGTTCCTCATAATTTTTTACTCCAAACTCGGCATATTCTGTT
>JBBQWB010000144.1:0-5664 GCA_038210985.1 Bacteroidales bacterium | reverse complement strand
ACAGAATTCAGCATCATTCTCATTTATAACTGATTGTGAATTTGATTCGATGTTAATGTCCGATGGACAAATTTTTCAATTGATAGTGTTTTTTTTATTAATGTCAAAGTCCTAACGGACTATCAAATTATTGCCCGTAGGGCATTAATCTCAATAAAAACTTTTTGTTTTATGTAAAAAACTTCCACGTAGTGGATTAACAGCCTGATTTCTATGGTAAGCTACAAATTATCACGCTGTCATTAACCCTTTATTTCCAAATTTTTTATGAAGTCTCGGAATGACAAATCGCTGGGGTAAACGATAAACTTTTGTCATGCATCCGCCAGTGGTCGGAGGAACGAAGTGTAGCGAGGCATCTGTTACGTTAATAGATTCCTCGCTAAGTATCGGAATGACAAATCGCTGGTTTAAACGATGATGCTTTTTTTACCACAAATTAGCCGCAGCAAATGCAAAGAGAAAATCTTTTGTATCCTTTTGTGTAATTCTATTAATTTACCTCAAATAATTTCGTCTAACACTTCTTGTTTTTGTTTAACCACGGCTTTTGTTTTCCAATGCCCAGTTTTGTAATATATGTAGGATGCAATAAATCCCAGCAGCCAAGCTATCGGTATCGACCACCAAATACCTTCAATTCCCATGAAGCTTGATAAATACCAAGCCAAAGGAATTCGAATTAGCCATAATGAAAAGAGAGTAATAAACATTGGAACAATGGTATCCCCTGCCCCTCTTAAAACTCCAGCATAAGCAAACATTAAAGAAAAAAACAGATAAAAAGTACAAACTATTTTTAAATACCTTGCTCCTATTTCAATTACATTTGTATCTTTTGTAAATACCTCCATTAAGCTGTGTGCAAAAATTGCCACAAAAATGGACACAATAATCGAAATAACAGCAACCATTATAACGGTTGCTCGTAATCCATTTCGCACTCTTTGAATTTTGCCAGCACCAATATTTTGACCCACAAAAGCCGATAAAGCAATCGAAAAATTCATAGCAGGCAAGGATGCAAAAGAATCGATGCGTCCAGCAACCGTATAAGCAGCCATCGCGTCGGTACCAAATTGATTTACAATTCGCAAAAGTGCAACCATTCCTAATGCTACAAAAACTTGTTGCATTCCCGATGGAAGTCCAATTCGCAAACTTTGATTAAAAATACGCCAATCGAATTTTGTTGGAATTAAGCTTACCTTCAATATTTCGTGCGTTCTGTTTAAGTATATTACGCTTATAAAAAATCCAATTATTTGCGAACCAATAGTTGCAATAGCTGCACCTTCAATTCCCATTTTAAAACCTACAATTAAAACCAACTCCAAAACAATATTTAATACCGATGTTATAACCAAAAAATAAAGTGGAGTTTTTGAATCGCCTAAACCTCTTAAAATGGCAATAGACCCATTAAATCCTGCGGTAAAAACAATACCTATTAAATAAATTCGGATATATAAAACTGCCTCGGGAAGCACTTCGGCATCAAGTTGTAAAAACGAAAAAATAGTTGGAGCCAAAATAATTCCAACAACAGAAAGGACAAATGAAGAGCCAAACAAAAAAACAAATGCTGTGTCTATCGCTTTTTTAACATTCTGCATGTCTTTTGCTCCAAAATATTGGGATATAACAATGGAAATACCTCCAGATATTCCAATAACCAACGAAAGCAGTGCGAAAATTACTGGAAACGAAGTCCCAATTGCTGCCAATGCTCCTTTGCCAATATAATTACCTACAATAACCGAATCGACTAGTGTATTAAAAATCTGAAAAAAGTTACCGATAAGCATCGGGATAGCAAAAAATATTATTCGCTTACCTTCGTTACCCTGAGTTAAATCCCTCATCTAATTTATTTAAGTCTGCAAAATTAGTTTTTATTTAATCTTTATGTCAAAATATTATTTGTTTTTATATTTTTCCTCACTATTGCCCGATAAAATAAATAAATTTTACGATAAGTGAAAATCACTTCAATCAATTTTTGCCTCAATCCGTCAGCTGACGGATGAATTTTTTTTCAGTAATTTGCATTCGCCAGCTGGCAAACAAATTGGCAATAAATTGCGGAAAATCTATATTTTTAAAATATACAAAAACAAACCCTACTTTCCGTCATTTCACCTATTAATTTGTTATACAACATTTTACAACAGATGTTGAAATTCATATCGAACAACATTGTTTTTTTTTTAATAAATCATTTACGCCAATATGGCGTAACATTTATTTTTACACGAATGACATTATGTTACTGAATGGTATTTCTAAAATACTGATTTTCATCACTTAGCCCAACCATGAAGGGTGGATAATGAAAATCTGATGCTTTCATTTGTTTTCATAACTTTTACCACAACCCTGCTCGAAGCAAACAATCTAAGTCAAAATTTATCAAAAACATTATTCAAATGGTCTTGTCAAACTACTACCAAGGTGCGATTTTAAATATTTTTATCATAAATTAAATCCATAAACCTATTATTCCGAATACATAAAATGCTTAATTTAGCAAATTATTTTGAACTTGTTTTGTATGAAATTGCTCGTTTTTATCATTGTCATCTATGTTGTTTTTCGCCTTAGTGCTCGGTATTTATTTCCATACTTATTAAAAAGGTATGTCAAAAAAATGCAAACTCGTTTTTATGAGCAAAGCGGACAAACTCCCCCATCCGAAAACGACAACACATCCAAAAATAAATCGAAAGTAACTATTAATTATCCTAGTCGTAAAAAGCATTTTGATGTCGATGACATTGATTATGTCGATTTTGAAGAAGTTAAAGAAAAAGAACCATCCATTAAACAATAAATCATTATATGAAAAACAAATTTAAACTGGAGTCATTTCAACACGTCATTGTTGTTTTTGTATTTATTGCAATCTGTTTAGCTTACTTTTATCCACTTTTACAAAACAAAGACATTATTCAATCGGATATGGTGAATGTGCAAGGAATGTCAAAAGAACTTAAAGATTATCATCAAAAAACAGGGGAATATGCACAATGGACAAATTCGATGTTTGGAGGAATGCCAGCTTACCAAATTTATGAAGCACCGCCTTCAAATATTTATTTTTACATAGGACAAATTGTCCAAAGACCTTTTTCATACACTTCATTTGCAATTATTTTAATGAGTTTAATCTGCTTTTATATTTTGCTCATTACTTTAGGAGTAAGTTCATGGCTAGCTGCTATTGGGGCATTTGCATATGCATTTGGATCGTATAATTTTATAATAATCGACGCAGGTCATATTACTAAAGCATACGCAATTGCCACGCTGCCATTGGTTGTTGCAGGATTTTTTACCATTTTTAATAAAAAATACATTGGTGGCGGTTTATTATTGGCTGTGGGACTAGGACTTAACATTGCTCAGAGTCACTTTCAAATTACGTATTATTTACTATTAGCAATTGCAATATATGTTTTTATCGAGTTTATATATTCTATAAAAGAAAAATTGCTTCTTCATTTTGCAAAATCGATGGCAGTAATATTAGTTGCTACCATTTTAGCAGTTTTACCTAATCTATATGAACTTTACAAAACATACGATTATGGTAAAGAAAGCATGCGCGGACCAAGTGAACTTACTTTAGACAACAGCCAGAATAATCAGGGATTAGACAAAGACTACGCTTTTGGATGGAGTTATGGAAAAATGGAAAGTTTTACGCTACTTATTCCAAATATTTATGGTGGCAGCTCGCATTATGAGCTATCGAAATCATCCAATCTTTACAAGGAACTTATAAACAAAGGGGTTCCTGTTGGTAATGCAAGCGAAGCTATAAAATCGGTTCCAACTTATTGGGGAGCACAACCCTTTACTTCGGGTCCTGTATACATAGGAGCCATTATTTGTTTTCTTTTCGTTTTGGGATTAGTATTGGTTAAAGGTCGAATGAAATGGTGGCTTTTGTCGGTCGCCATTCTGGGATTAATATTATCGTGGGGAAAGAATTTCCCAATGATTAATTACCTGTTTTTCGATTTTTTGCCGGGTTATAATAAATTCCGAACCGTAAGCATGATATTGGTACTTCCCTGTTTTGCAATGGCTTTATTAGGTATATTAGCTTTAAAAGAAATAATTACTGGGAATAATTCAAAAGAAGCACTCAAAAAAGCGATGATAATTGCTGGTGGAGCTACGGGTGGACTTTCGTTGCTATTTGTATTATTTGGTGGAGGCATGTTTGATTTTATTGGAATAAGCGACCAATCTATGGTAGCTCAAGGATTTCCACAATGGTACATAGATGCTATTGTAGCCGACCGTATATCCATGTTTAAATGGGATTCGTTCCGCTCGTTTGTATATATTGCGTTAGCTTTTGGAGCAATTTGGCTTTATATTTCAAATAAAATGAAGGCAAAATTTTTTCTTCTGTCGTTAAGCTTGTTAATTGTTGTGGATTTATATATGGTTGACAAACGCTTTTTGAACAACGACAATTTTGTCCCAAAACGCAAAGTCGCTGGAATAATATCAGCCAGTGAAAACGATGCTTCCATAATGACCGATACCGATTTAGGATACCGCGTTTTTAATGCTGCTGGAAATCCTTTTAACGACTCTCGAACTTCCTTTTTCCATCATTCTATTGGAGGTTACCATGGCGCAAAATTACATCGTTATCAAGATGTAATAGAATCTCAATTTTCAAAAGGCATTAACGTGAAGGTGCTAAACATGCTTAATACACGCTACTTTATTGCACCTTCAGAAGACGGTCGTCCAGTGGTTCAGCGCAATACTGCTGCCTTAGGAAATGCTTGGTTTGTCGATTCGTTAAAAATTGTCGAAAATGCCGATGCCGAATTAGCCGAACTAAGCAATTTTGAACCTGCTACCACCGCTATTGTCGATAAGCGTTTTGAACCTCTTACCAAAACCTGGAGCAAATCAAAAGACAGCTTATCTACCATTAAACTTACCGAATACGCTCCAGGGAAATTAACATATATAGTGGATGCAAAACAAAATGAATTGGCTGTATTTTCGGAAATTTATTACCCTAAATATTGGGAAATAACCATCGATGGTCAAAAATCAGAAATGTTCCGTGCCAACTATATTTTACGGTCAATGGTTATCCCAAAAGGAAACCACACCATTCAATTTAAGTTTATTCCAACTCCTTGGAATTTGGCAAATAAAATATCGCTTTACAGCTCATTTTTAATTGGTTTGATTATTCTTGGATATTTTGGATGGTTGGTTTATCAACTAAAAAAACGGAAAGACTAAAAATAATTATTTGTAAAAAAAAAAGGGCTTTTAAAGTCTCTTTTTTTATTACTTAAATCGCAACTTCAGCTACAAAGTATTTAGTGTCCGCCAGAAAACACAGAGTTTTCTGGTAAGGACTACTCAAAAACATCTAATTTTTTCCTGAATTATAAACTGTCAAGTTTCACAAGGTTGTTTATGACAACTTGTTTGATTAATACTTTTCAAAGATAAAACTTTTTTTTAAACTCATCAGGTTTTTGTAAAAATATTTCTGGTTTAATTTCGAACCATTTTTGGATAGCATCAAAAGGTGTTTTCACATTAAGTTCTTTTCTTAAACTTCCATGTCTTCGGTAAAGAATATAATACATCAAAAACTCAATTAAGCCATTT
>JBBQWB010000143.1:0-5848 GCA_038210985.1 Bacteroidales bacterium | reverse complement strand
CAGCAACGAATTTAGCGAGTTCCGAATTAGATTTTGTACGTTTTCATTTGCTTTCACCCTTGAGAGCTGGGGCAAAAAAAAAATGAAAACCAACAAAATCTTGGTCGGAATGACCTAAATTCGTTGCAAGTATAACAGCTTGTCCGACCTTTGGCGGAAAGAAATTGGCGTTTTCTTGCAGACACTATTTACTATTCGTTTTTTACTCGCTTTTTGAAATACCTTTTTCGAGGTTTTTTGTGGTTCAAATCGTTCATTTTATTATAAGCATTTATCAATGATTCAGGAAAATCATTTTTGTATTCAATTTTATAAAATGAAAATCCATTAAACGGAACTACATTTTTAGAAGCCGAAAAAGTAAGTTGTTTATCTACGTCTTTGTCCTTGAAAAATGATACAAAAAGAGCTTTGCGGGAATTTTCCAGCTTTTTTAATTCAGAATTTATTAGGCTTTTTTTGATAAAACTCGAACATTTATCTTGCATCGAAAACAACAACTTATCATGTGTCATCTTATCTACATAACGAATAAACATCGAATCTTTTACCGAAAATTTATCCACCATCAATGAATCTTTTGGGCTAAACACCATGTTTTTTATGCTATTATTAGCAATTAAAAACATTTTTTTAGCTTCGAAAAACAGAATGTATTCTTTTTCTTTGTTGTAGTAAAATTGAGGACGAACTAATATTTTTGCTTCCGGATTTTCGACCAAAAAATCAACTATTGTTTTTATAAATTTCTCCTGCCTTCCCAAAAGAGTATTATTTCGCATCTGCCATTTTAAAGAAAGCGACTTCTCAATAATTTCTTCGGCGTTTTTTACAATATAAATATATGGAGTGGAGGGTGGTTTTACAAAAATATTTTCCAATAAATCAGATATAACATCTTTAAATTTAAATTTTGGATTTTTCAAATCTCCTTTTATCGGTATTTGGTAATCTATTACATTTCCTCGCTCGCGCACCAATGCTATTATTAAAGGAATAGGAAGCCAATGAGAATCGACATTTTTTATTCGTTCGGAAACACGAGGATCAATTACCACCAAATGATTAACACTATTTATTTCGCTTTTCCGCACATTCCAATTCCCTCTAATTTCTAGTGTACCCCTATCAAAAGGATACGATGTGTAAGAAATAAGATAAGGATTAAATATAGAAAGCGGAACTTGAGTAATTTGATAATTCACATCAAAGTCGCTGCTATCTTTAGGATTCACACTTATTTCGATGTTTACACTACCATAAGGCTCAATTTGAGAGTCGAATTTTAAATTAACTCGTTTGTTGATTTTATTAATTGAATCGGCTGAAATATTAATTTTACTCAAATCTATCGAAAACTTTTCGGGTATTGAGAAATCATTAAATTGCAAGTTTCCTGAATCAATTTGTAAACTATTAATTTGATAATCACTTTTAAAGAAATTCTTGGACAAATCCACAATATATGCACCTATGGTAAGTAATAAGTTAAACTTATCGGTGGAAGCTTTTGTAGATTGGTTTTTTGCTGCAACATTTCCAAACATGGAATGCAAATTATCAGTATGGTCGTAACGTTCGTATTTGAAATAAGGATTTACCAAAGAAATTGAATCGAAAAGATATTTATGATTATTGGGACTCAACTCGAAAATACTGAACGAAAACTTGTCGAAAGAAGCATATTTATCCTGTGCATTTTTACCAATTTGAAAATCACTAAGCGAAACAAAACCCGAAAAACTTACATCTCTGGCTGTTTTAAAATTGCCAACAACGCTTAAATCAGCATCCAAAATTGCCGAGTAAGTTCCATAATTAGTTAAATCATTTAGATATTGTTCCAAAATATTTAGTCTAAAATTATCAACAATAATGGCAAGTTTATACTCCAAACTTTTAATATTCATTTTTATTTTACCGCTCATCCCTCCACTTCCAATCCCCGACAAAAAAGTAAAATTAGCCACTATCGTATCTGTATTCCATAGCTTTCCAGGACTATCAATGGATACATTCGTAATAAAATAATTTATCGGAGTTACTAGTTCACGATACCTAAATTCTCCGTCTACCACTTTTATATTCACAATATTAAACCAAGTAGGAGCTTTGTTTGTGTTGGCACTATGCTTGGGTTTAAAACGCTCTATTATGTCGCCAAAATTCAAAACACTTTTGTTTTGAATGATTACTATTTTTGGTCTATCCAGTGTTATTTCACTGATTTCAATAGTCTTTAAAAACAATTTAAGCATTGAAAAATTAACGCTTAAAGAATTTGCTGAAATAAATACGCTATCGCTTTCAAATTCATAAATTTTGAGGTTACTCATATTTGCATACCCAGTAAAAGGGTTAACATAAATCCAATCCATGGTAACTTCTCGTCCTAAATATTTAACATCATACTTTTCGACTAACCATTTGGCAATAAACGAAATAAATAAAAGCGAGACTATAATAATGCTCGCTGATATTACTAATATTATGACAAATATCTTTTTTATTTTTTTAGAAAATGCTGTTTTTACAACTTTTAATTCATTTTTTATAAAAGTTGAATTCATTTTCAGCATAAAATAGTTGATTTTGTCACCTTATTTTTTTTTCTTGATTGGAATAATTAGAAGTGGAATTTCGGTATTTTTAAATACTTTTTCCACCACACTTCCCATCAAAATATCGTTAAGCCAACTCCGACTGTGCGAGCCCATTACAATAAAGTTGGCATGTGTCTTTTTGGCTTCTTCTAAAATTTCGTTTGAAAAATCGCCTTCTCTTACAACTGTTTTTATATTTTCATCACCCAGTTTTTTCTTTATTTTATTCAAAAAATTTGTAGTAGCATCTTTTAATCCATTTTCTTTGTCAAAGTTACTAATATCAACTTCATTAAAACCCAAAAAACCAACAATTGGCGAATATACTGTTGACGAATAATAAGTTACGTCGGCAATAACATGTATCAACGTAATTTCAGCTTCCATAGAATTTGCCAATTCAAAACCCATGTCAGCTACCTTTTGAGCGCTTAAATCATAATCCAAAGCTATCAATACCTTTTTCGTTTTTTTCATTTTTTTTGTTTTTTGTTATATATCTAAAGAACCGCTAATTTAAGCACACAAGTCCAAAAATCTGTTACACATTTTTTGAAAAATGTTTCAATATTCACAGATTGATGTAAACGATTTATGTATTAAGATCACAGAAAGGTAAATGGTGAATGGTAAATGGTGAATGGTGAATGGTTGAAAAAGTGAAAAGTGAAAAGTGAAAAGCAGAAAGTTGAAAAGCTAAACGCCAAAACCTTACATCTCGGCTCCGCTCGATGTCCAATTTAAAAGTAAAAAGTGAAAAGTAAAAAAGCAGAAAGTTGAAAGTGTCTAAGCAATGCTAAATTTATGATAAACAGATAATTATAAATTTTAAATTGCAAGTTTCAAATTTGTTTTTAAGCAATGGTGAATTTTGGAAAACAAAATTCTATTTGCCAAAAATATCTTGATGAGTTCCATTTCTTATTAAAGTTATTTCTTTATTATCTTCATCTTTGTAATAAATTAAAAGCCAATCATTTTCAATATGACAGTCTAAATGATTTTTAAAATTACCTTTTAACGGATGTTCTTTATACTTAGAAGGCAGTTTGTTCGATTTTAGCAATAAATCCAAAACTGTTTCTAATTTTGCAATATCATACTTTCTCTTTGCAATTGTTTAATAGTCTTTTTTAAACTGACCTTTTATCCTAAAACTATACATATTAATCGTCCAAATCTTTCATTAACGATTTCGTTGTTTTAAAAACCTTTGAACTACTTTTCTCTGATATTGCATTTAAAGTAGTTTCATTTGGCGTATCCTCACTTATTTTAATACTGATATCCATACGTTTAAGAAATTCAATCACAAACTGGTAATCTTTTTCAGTTTTGGTTTCAATAACTATTGTTTGCATGATTCTAAAAATTTCTACAAAAGTACAACATTTTTGCACTTTTGTCAACACCAAAACTGCAAGTTCTTTATTAATCCACCAAAAACCATCCGATTATCCAAATAATTTTAAAAAGATATTAAAAAAAGATTCCTCACCGCCGAAAAGCGGTTTGGAATGGCAATCGCAATTTATCCTAAATGAACAACGGTCATTCCGAGACTTCATGCGAAAATTTGAAAAAAAAGGGTTAATGACATTAGGTAGAAATTTCAGACTTTTGTATCTATTTATACAGGGATTTAGTTCAGATTTGCAATCCGAACAAACAAAAAATTGCTCGGATTACATTAAGCTCGGATTACAAATTCGAGCAAACCGAGCAGTCATCGAGATTCGCCACGGCGAAGTCAAAGGAGACTGCGGATGCTTCGACTTCACCGTGGTGAATCAGCATGACCGCACAAATAAGCAAACCTAGTGTCTAACTAAATTAACAACATACGGCTTTGTGTCAAGGTATTATGCAATTCTATCATTGGCAACGAAGTGAAGTGAGTAATCTCACAAAACCACCTGATTTGAAATCAAAGCCTTGCATCTCGAAATTTCGACTTCGCTCAATGCATCGCTCCGCTCGATGACTGGTTTCAGCTACACTCGATGATATTTCAGGCCTATGAGTAATCTTACTTTTTTAACTCCATATTGCCAGCTTTTACCAAATCGACTTGAAATGACTCCTGATATGGATAAACTGATTCCAAAGTAGCTTTTAAGTTTAAAACATAGGCATAATTATCCTTATTAAATAAAATCTGCAAACCAGTTTTAAGCATATTTTTTATTTCCATTTTCACTTCCAAGGTAACATATGATGATCCATGAGGCTTTATTTGTAATGTTTGTTTGTAATTTCCTTTTAAATTCCCCACTTTTGGGATATCAATAAAATAGATAATGTCGTTTAATAATAAAACAATTGGACTATGATTTGTAATTTTGATTTTTATAAAGGCAAGTAAGGACTTCAATCTGATTTTTTTATATTTTACACTTACAAGTTCCAATTCGGGTGGCTGTGGAATTTTAATTTTTGACGATTTGTAAAATGGAAATTCCGACTTCCCAAATACCGAAGAATATTGAATGGAAACATCAAGCGAATAACTTGCACTATCCTCCTTTTTTCTCTCCTTTTTTATATCTTTCATAATAACAGCATGTGGAATTTTTAACATTAAATCTACCGTATCAAATCCATTCCCTGGCAACACCAATCCAACAAATGTTTGATTTTTCATATATACTTTATCAAACAATGACACTTCATATTTAATTGTATCAATATTAATCTTTAAAAAGATGTTATTTTTAATGGCAAGCCTTGATCTAACAAATGTTGTATCGTTTACTATCGACATTTTTATGCTCCCAATTTGATAAACACTAGGTATAATCTTTTTTAATAGTTGAACACGATAAAAAAACAACAAACAACCTAAGATAACAATTAACCCTAAAATTATCAGTCCTATTTTTTTGATTTTGTTTTTTTTCATATAGCAGTTTTATTAATTGAATTTGTTATAAATCGAATCCATTTCTATTTTACTTGCTTTTTAAAGAATTTTCGCAATAAAAAGCTATGTTGAAGTGCTTCAAGGTCTTTGTCTAGCTTCTCTGATCCCAAGTTTAAATTATGTAACGTTGCTTTTAAATCACTACCCGCTTTTTCATCATGAAGAATTACACCAAGCGGACTCTTTTCATCGGCACTAATCTTTTTAATATTGTCTAAAACAACAATTGCCGTATCGCTTATATTTTGAATATTTAAAACAGAATTTTTAAGTGATCTGAATAAAATTGTATCGGTAACAATATCGTTTGATAAAGAACCAT
>JBBQWB010000142.1:0-5982 GCA_038210985.1 Bacteroidales bacterium | reverse complement strand
GATAGATTCAATTTCCTGAAAGTGTATAGCGAAGATGAATATGAATTGTTTAGGGAAGATACACGAACCAATAAACTGTTGAGATACAGGCATTGCATATTGGCAAGTTATTCTACTTTTTCTCCATCACCGGAATTTCGTACTGATTTATTTCAGCTGCAAGCGGAAATTGGAAAAAAGGTAAATGTTGAAACAAGTCAGTTTAATTCACATACCATTGGTGTTCATATCAGGCGAACTGATAATATCGATTCTATTCAAAACAGTCCGTTGGAATTGTTTGAGAAGAATATGGCAAAAGAAATTGAAAAGGAATCATCCACTCAATTCTATGTTGCATCGGATAGTCAGGAAGTAAAAGATACATTAAAGGAAACGTTTGGAGATAGAATTATTCTACCACAGGGCATTTTGAACCGCGATTCGACGGAAGGAATTATTCAGGCTGTTGTCGAAATGTATGCCTTATCCAGAACAAAAAAAATAATGGGTTCTTTTTTTAGTTCGTTTTCTGATTTAGCTTCTCTTTTAGGTCGTAAAGAGTTACATATTATTAAGAAATAATATATGTTTAGTATTGTAATTCCACTATATAATAAACAAAATTCAGTTCAACGTACTTTAGAGAGTGTGTTGACTCAATCCTATTCGAATTTTGAAGTAATTATTGTGGATGATGGTTCAACTGACGAAAGTGTAAAAAGAGTAAAAGAAATAACTGATAGCCGAATAGGTTTAATTCAGAAACAAAACGGTGGAGTAAGTTCTGCCCGCAATTTTGGGATTAAAGAATCAAAATATCGTTATATTGCATTTCTTGATGCCGATGATATTTGGGACTCCGAATATTTGTCTGAACAAAAAAAACTAATTGAAGATTTTCCTGATTCAGGAATGTGGGGTTGTGCTTGGGGATATGTCAGCAATGAGATTAAAACACAAATAAATCATCTTCTTCCTCCGAATTTTAGAGGGATATTGACCGATTATTTTGGAATGAAAAAAAAATCGAATATATTTTGGACTTCTGCTGTAGTTATTGATAAAACAATATTTGAAAAAATAGAACCATTTGACGAGAGAATTCGAATAGGTGAAGATTTAGATATGTGGTATCGCATTATTCTGAATTTTCCAGTTGTGTTTTACAATAAAACCCTGACCTATTATCGTACTGATGCTGAAAACAGTGCTATGGATAGAGAAATTCCGCTGGAATACTTCATGCCCTATTATTTAGAAAAATATACGGATTATCGAAAAGAAAATGTAGATTTCAGGAAATTTATAGATCGTTCCTGCTTAAGTGCGCTTTTTCCCTATTATGCAAAAAATAAAAAAAATAAAGATGTCTTGAGAGTAATAAAATTAATTGATTTTTCTGAACAGAAATGGACATATTATTTTCGGTTTAGATTCCCCAAACTATTTACTTTAATTCTGAAAATCAAAGGAAATTAATATGTCTGTTGTGAATAATAAAATATTAATTTCAATAATAATTCCGGTTTATAACTCTGAGAAATTTATTGAACGGACTTTAGATTCAGTAAGTTCCCAAAGTCTGGAAAATCTGGAAGTGATTTGTATTGATGATGGAAGTTCTGATCAGAGTTTGGCATTGATAGAAAAAATGGCAGGTAAAGATCCACGAATAAAAATAATTAAGAATACAATCAATCTTGGAGTTAGTTTGACCCGCAATGTTGGAATAGAGGCTGCAACTGGAGAATATATTACTTTTGTAGATCATGATGATGAACTGGTGTCGAATATGTACGAAAAATTATACGATGAAGCTGAAAGGAATCAGGCGGATTTTGTTCATTCGGATGTGTATATTCATACGGGAGAACAGGTTTCAATAACACATTTTCCATCCGCTTATCAAAGCAATGATAGGGAATTACTGGAAAAAATGACTGAATTGTTGATTATCGAAAAAAAATCAGATAGATTGCAGGATTTATATCTGTTCGGTATCTGGAATAAAATATACCGAACCAATTTTATCAAACAAAATATGATAAGATTCTTTTCTGAACGTGAGTTTTCCAATGAGGATTTTTTATTTAATCTTCAGGTATTTCTGAAAGCAACAAAAGTGTCTTGTGTATATCAGGGATTTTATCATTTTCATGTGAATCCTGCATCTTTAGGAAAAACCTATCAATACAGGAATTTTGAATTGAGATTTAAAGGTATTGAACTGGCAAAAAAAATGATAGTAGAATCCGATTCATCTGCAAAAGATAAGTATTATAAACGGCTGTTGCATCGACTTTGGATGGTGGTCGTCTATTCATCGTCGAATGAACTGAAAAGGAACGTGAATGGCAAGATTGCTGCTTTAAAACAAATCAGAAAAAATCTGGCAATACCGTTGGTCAAAGAAGCAGCTTGGAAGATTGATATTCAGGATACTACTATCCAGCCGGGTTTATACAAGGTGTTCGAAAAATGTTTGTATTATTTTGTAAAGTTCGGGTTTGGTCATGGCAGATAAAAAACAATTAGTTTTAATTGGAGGGCAGCAGTTTGGATATCGATATGATACCGATCGGTTTTGCGAATATCTGGCAGATGAATTTGATATAACCTACATTTGTTTTGACGAAGGAAAACCGAAGGTGGAAAACGGGTTAACTCATGTTGTGTATTTATCCATCGTCAATAAATTTATCCGCTGGTTTCGTTTTATCAATTCTGTAATTAGGGAAGCAAGGAAAAATAAAAATTCTGTAGTCTATCTGTCTTATTTTCTGGGTTGCTCGCTGATTTGTATTTTCTTACCCACCCATAAAGTAATTATGGATCACCGTTCGGGATCTGTCACTAAAAAAGAATTCAAAAACTCAGTTTTAAACTTCATTATGCGAATTGAATCTGTATTTACTAAAAACGTTGTGGCCCTAACAACGGATTTGAAAGAATTTTTGCATTTGCCCAAAAATACGATTGTATTTCCCTTAGGATCTGACATTTTAAGTGAAACCAATAAAAGTTTTGAATCGTTGGATTTGCTTTATGTGGGAGTTCTGAAGGGAAGAGAAATCCATAAAACCATTTTCGGAGTGTCTGAATTTAGAAAAAAACATCCGGATATTTCCATTTCTTATTCTATCATAGGCGGTGGAGATCAAAAATTGATAAATGAAGAAATAGAGAAATACAATCTAATGGATGTGGTTCAAGTTTTGGGTTTTGTCCCTTTTAATCAAATCACGGGTTATTATGAAAATTGTAATGTGGGTATTTGTTATGCTCCAATGTCAAAATATTATATGCCCCAACCTTTTAGTAAATTATATGAGTATACCCTATCAGGTATGGCGGTTATTTCCGTACGTTTATTGGATAGCATTCGGAAAATAAATAAAGATAACGGAGTTTTATGTGATGATACTCCCGAATCATTTGCCTGGGCTTTGGAACAAATTTATCAGAACAGAAAAAATTATAACAGTGAACATATCCGCCAGGAATTTGCCGATTTTACATGGAAAAAGCTTAGTGAACAATTCAGAGAAATTATTAATGGTTGATTTGTAATGGTGAATGCTTAATGTTCAATGATTAATGGGCTTTCTCTTGTCGAACAATTGCTAATGTGTGCATTGTCCTATCGAACAATTGCTACTGTCTGGTCGCTCCCTTGGAGCTCGAAGAAAATTGCTGAAAAGATGAGTTGCAACGCACCGAAAAGATACCCTGCTTAGTCTGCAAGGGCTATGCAAAAATTAGCCTGCATGGGCTCTGCAGAAAAGAAAGATATTTCCTCTTTTTGTTTTAAACCTTAAATCTTCTATCTTTGCATTATCAATTATCAATTATCAACTATCAATTTGAATACCTACTTTCCTAAATATTTCACCAGCAAAGCAATTACCCTTTATTTTGGAGTATTGGCAGTGGTTAGTATTATCTTTTTCAAAAGAATATTGCCCATACAATGGATGATATTCGGAGCATTGGAAATGTATCTCTTTTTTAATTATTCCAATATTTTAACCCGACGATGGGTTGATGTAGATGCAGGGAAGAGATTCGAAAAGAAACTTTTTCGGACTGCTTTGTTAATTCGTTTTGGTTGGGTTGCTTTTAGTTATATTTTTTACACTATAATGACCGGCAAACCATTTGAATTCAGTACCGGTGATGCAGGTTTTTATAATGGTTTAGGCGATAGGCTTTCTCACGGTTCACTTGATAACATTGTTAGCTTAATAAAAGAAGTAGGTATATCCGATGCAGGCTATCCCTATTATCTATCACTAATAAAGAGAATAATTCCGGAGGATATTATAGTTACCCGAATCATAAAAGCACTCATGAGTGCTTTTACCTGTGTACTGATTTATAGACTAAGCAAGCGAAGTTTTGGAGAAGAAGTGGGCAAAATGGCAGCTATTTTTACCATGCTGATGCCCAGCTTGGTTTACTATACCGGGTTACACTTAAAAGAAACTGAAATGGTTTTTTTAATCGTCTATTTTATCGAGCAGGTCGATGAATTGATTCGTATCAATAAATTCAGCTTCAAACATTTGGTGGTTCCCATATTACTTTTAATAGGGATGTTTTTTCTACGCACCGTGTTGGGTGTAACTGCCTTATTTAGTTTTTTTACAGCCCTTTTATTCTCTTCAACTCGCACGCTGAGCATGGGAAAACGTACCATTCTGATTATCTGGGTGGCATTGGCTGTAAGTTATTTTATTGGGGGACGTATTGCCTCCGAAGTGCAGGATACTTGGCAAAAAAGTGATACTACACAGCAGCAATCAATGGATTTTCGAACTACCCGTGAAAATGGAAATAAATTTTCCAAATATGCGGGAGGAGCAGTTTTTGCCCCCATGATTTTTGTTATTCCGTTTCCAACCATTATCAATACGCCCAGTCAGGAGAATATGCAATTAATTAACGGGGGCAATTATGTGAAGAATATCATGGCTTTTTTCGTGATTTTTGCCTTGTTTATGATTATAAAGGAAAAAAAATGGAGGAATTTTACATTGATCGGTTCTTTTTTGATTGGATATTTGCTTGTATTGGCATTTAGTCCCTTTGCTCAATCGGAACGATTCCACATGCCGGTTTTGCCTTTTGAATTAATATTTGCTGCGTATGGAGTTAGTCTTATAACCAACAAAACAAAAAAATATTTTACATGGTGGATGATACTGATTTTTATAGCTCTTATCGGTTGGAGCTGGTTTAAATTGGCAGGAAGAGATATGGTGTAGAACTACGAATTACACGAATTAAGACGAATTACACTAATTTCGTTTTATGGTTATTGGAAATTTGTTTGTTTTTGAATAGTTACGTTGAATATAAGTAAGATGAACAATTAAATGTCGTATTTTGAAATCAACAAGCATCAATCAATATTAAAAATAAGGGAAGAATATTAATTGAATCAATTTGTTACTAAGGGGGCTAAAGCCACATAAGATAAATTACGAGGGCATCAAATAATGTTTTATAATAAGGCTTTAGCCCCCTTAGTAGCATAGAATTACCCATTCTATTTTCCCCTTATTTTGAAATCAATAATGAAAACAAATATTTTAAGAAATACGACATTATTTAGTTTTTAAAACTTAGGTCTGAATAATTTCTTTAATTTGTAAAATAAAATCAGCCAATCTAAATTCGTGTAATTCGTATTCTTAATTCGTGAAATTTGTATCATTTAATTCGTGAAATTTGTACTATAATGAAAGTGTTAATAGTTTGTAAAGATCATTCCGGTAAAATAGCTCCCTTTATTAAAGAACAGGTAGAGGGTTTAGATAGGTGTGGGATTGAAACAGAATATTTCTTAGTCAAAAACAACGGTTTATGGGGTTATTTAAAAGAAAGAAAAGGATTGATATTGGCCATTAATTCTTTTCAACCCGATTTAATTCATGCCCATTATGGTTTATCAGGTTTATTGGCAAACCTGCAACGGAAAGTTCCGGTTGTTACTAC
>JBBQWB010000141.1:0-6105 GCA_038210985.1 Bacteroidales bacterium | reverse complement strand
CCGAAAGTTTGAAAGAAATAATTAAAAATAAATTTTATAACACCGACTTAATTTTAAAATTTGTATTTTTAGCTATCCTAATTCAGATTTTTTTACAAGTAAAGTCATCTTCAGTGCAACCATTTATCTATTTCCAATTTTAATTAAACATGAGTAAATCAGGCTTTTATTTGCTTATTGTTTTATTATTTATGGTTTGTTCTTTAAAATCACAAGAACAGATAAACGATACTATTGTATCTGCAAATCCAGTAAATCTTTCCGAAAATAGTATTCAAAATCCAAAGGCTTTAACACGAGCTTTTCAGCGTTTAAATTCAATAAAAAATGGTTCCGATTCAACATTTGTGGTGGTTCATTTTGGCGATTCGCACATTCAAATAGGATATTTTTCGGGAGCTTTTGAAAGAAATTTAAAATTAACTTTTGGCGATGCCGGCTATGGCGTTCTTTTTCCCTATTCGGCTTGTAAAAGTATTGGTCCATATAATTTTAAAGCAAATTTCAATGGAGTTTGGGATTATAATAACGTTACTTCACATCCTACAAAGATTCCAATTGGCATTAAAGGGTATGCTTTGCGAACGAATGACTCAAATTCAGCTTTTGGATTTCGATATGTCAAAAACGAAGACTATTTAGTCCAATCGGCTACCATTTTTCATGGTCCAAACAATTATCAGTTGGTTCAAACAACTCCACTAGGCGATTCTGTTTTACAATCGGAAAATTTATCGTTAAATTGGGATATTACAAAGATTTTAGTTTCTGCTGAAAATCCAGAATTTAGTTTTAAACTTAAAAAAACAAGCAACTTACAATCCGAGTTTTTATTTAACGGAGTAATGTTTGAAGGAACACAAAAAAAAGGAGTTCAATACCATCATTGTGGAGTAGTAGGAGCTCATTTTTTTCAGATTTCAAAAAATAATTCCTTATTAATCCCACAATTAATTTATTTACATCCTGATTTGATAATTTTTTCGTATGGTTCTAATGAAACGTATTTGCCCGAATTTGATTCAATTGGCTATTTTAAGGAAATATCAAAATTTATTGAACAAATAAAAAAGGAAATCCCAGGGGTGGAGGTGCTTATTACACTCGCTCCCGACACCAAGAGCAATAACCGAAGACCAGTGCATAAAAAAGCAATTAATAGAACACTCGAGAGAATAGCCCTTAAAACAAATGCAGCTTATTGGAACTTGAATGCGGTAATGGGAGGCGATAATTCGATGATAAAATGGAAAACGAATGGATTGGCACAAAAAGACAAACTGCATTTTTTTAAGTCAGGATATTGTTTACAAGGCGATTTAATGAGTTTGGCTTTTTTTAATGCATTTAATAAGATTTACCCAAATGCTTTAGAAACAGACTCGTTATTGTCTGTTTTAAATAAGGAAATGAAAGTTTTTACAATAAGTGTGGAGGAAGATGTTACATCTAAAAAACAACAAACTTACGAAAACAACAGACACACTCACATCGTTAAAAAGGGCGACACATTATCAAGTCTTGCCAGAAAATATAATTGTTCGGTAGGTGCTATTAAGAAAGCAAATAAAATAAACTCTTCGGTAATAAAAATTGGAGAAACATTACATATACCATAAAAAAGGCGTCATTTTTAAGGACGCCTTTTTTATGTAAAAACCTTTATATTACCACAAAACTAAATATATACCCACAGAAACTGGATATAATTGTGGTCCTTTGTTTTCTTTAAATAGAGTTGTAAGGGAATAAGTTCCAACAAGGTTTATAATTCCATATCCAATTCCAGCGGTTAAATCGAAGCGGATTGGGTTTAAATGGAAATCATCATTGTTTTTAATTTTTTGTTTGCTTGGATTTTCCATCACAACTTTAGTGTGTGAGCCAATCCTAACTCCAAAAACAGCTCCTGCATTAATATGAAAACTTTTCGAGTTGTGATGAGGATTGGTTTGATATTCGAAAATCACAGGAATATTAATGAATGTTGAGGTTAATTTGCTTTTTGAATATTTGTCTTTATTAACGATGTCGAATCCACCCATAACCACATTGGAATCTCCCGAAATCCATGAGTTATTGGCAAAAAAGTAATTATTCCATTCTAAACCTAAACCGGTAACGACACCAAATTTATTTTTGATAAGGTTAAAATTTTGTTCAATTAAATTCAATTTAAACACTTTTGAGCGTGTAAAATCGGGATCCAAAAATTCATATCCAAGAGGCACATCAATTTGATTATCAGGAGTTAAGTAGTTATTAAAGCCAATCGCAATTCCGCCCCAGTTCCCATTGAATTTATCTTTTTTCGCTTTTTTCATTTTTTTATACCAGTCACTTGCATTCTGATTTCCAATGTTTTTAGTAGTACTATCAATTTGAACCAGAATGTCCGTGATAATATTTCCTACAGAATCGATGGTTTCAATAGTAGAAGAATTGTCGTAAACAACAGTATTTGGGTCGGCAATTTGTTTTACACGAGCCACGTCATTTACTTCGATGTTAATACTATTCGCGTTTGAGACATAAAACATTTTAGACACGTCCGAAACTTTTGCCTGAATGGCATCTGTAGCCTGAATGTATGAATGAGCAGCATCGTTCATGTCAACTTTTGCAACATTGCATACTAAAAATGGGGCATCCACTTTTGAGGCATCATTGCAGGTGAGATTTAAATTAGTACAACTACCCGAAATTTGCATATTAGTAGCATCATTGGTCTCAATTTTCAGAGTACTTGCTTTAACTACTCCTTTAAACTTTGAAACGTCGTCTAACTCAATATCCAAATTATCAAAGCTAATAGATTCTTTAATGTCAATTTTAGATAAATCAGAAGCTTTAATTTTGGAAATAGAGGTAAAATAAAGAATAATCTTGTCGGATTGAGAAGGATCGGCATCAATTTTTAAAACGCCATTTTTAACGGAATACGAAATTCCATTTGGCTTTTCAGCCGTTTTAAACTCTATTGCATTTTGGGTGCTTTGAACCATTTCAACTTTGGCAGAACCGTTTAAAACAATAGTTTGAAAAGGTTCTAAAGCAATTTGCTTTGACACATCTTGTCCAAATGCTGGACGAAAAAATAAAGCAACAAAAGTTAGTAGTAATAATTTTGTTTTCATAGTTGATAATTTAAAGTTAAGTAACTAAAAGTGAATTACTCCCAGTTTTAGGCCATCAACCGCCAGTAGTTGTTTTTGAAGGGTTTGAATTTGTTCGTCGTCTTTATCACATAATATTTCCAAAACGATAATTCCACGAAGACCAGTTTCGTCTTCTTCTAAGCAACTTAAACCTAATCTGGTTTTTATTATATTTCCGTACATTGTCAGTATATTCTGAACTTTGTATGGTTCTTTAACTTCATTATTGATGTTTATTGCTAATATATTAATCATGATTTTTTAAGTTTATTAATAAACAAATGACATTTTTTGAACTTCAATTCCACCAATTTCATTTAATTCGGCTTCAAATTTGTCCCATTGTGACTCATCGCCACCAAGATGGAGCATAATTACGCCTTTTCGGCTGCAAACCGAATCGTTTAACTGGTGCGTGCCTAATCGAGTAATAATAATTGAAGCATATTTCGACAATACTTTTTGGGTTTTATTTGCTTCCTTTATTCTGTCTTTAATTAAAATACCTATAATTCTATTTTCTTTCATAATGATTTCAATTTAAAAATATAAATCACGTGCACCATTTTTAATTTTCTCGATACGCTCTCTGATTTCTTCTCCAAAAGGAGTTCCTTCAAACTCTTTCATTTCTTTTTCAATAGTTTCCCAACCTTTAATTTTGGTTTGTTCAGGGGCATAATCCATTAGGTATTCAGCAAGGGTTAATATTCCGTTAGGAGTACAAAAACGTTTAATAAATCCAGGCACCGAAAATTCCATAAAATGCTCTCCAGTTCGTCCCATGCGGTAGCATGAAGTGCAAAAAGAAGGCAAATATCCTTTGGCAAGCAATTCGTCCATAACTTCATTTAACGAACGGTCGTCGTTAATTTTAAACTGTTCTTTATTTAAGTTTTGGTCATCGTTTTTAGTTTCAGAATAACTTCCGATTTCTAATTTTGTACCACCATCAATTTGCGAAACACCAAATGCTAATGCTTCGGAACGAATATGAGCAGGTTCACGGGCTGTTAAAATAAGTCCGGTGTAAGGAACTGCCAAACGTAAAATAGCGATTAATTTTGTAAAATCTTCATCGCTCACTTCGTATTCTGGTTTAATGCAGTTGTTGGATGCAGCAGTAATACGTGGAAACGAAATAGTATGTGGGCCAACATCGTAGCAAGCTTCTAAATGGTTTGTGTGGCGAACCATAGCCATCACTTCAAAACGCCAATCGTAAAGACCAAAAAGTGCTCCCATTCCAACATCGTCTAAACCAGCTTCTTGAGCTCTATCAAAGGCAGTTACTCGCCAATTGTAATCGGCTTTTTTACCGCTTTTGTGATACCATTTGTAAGCTTCGGGATGGTAGGTTTCCTGGAAAATTTGATACGTACCAATTCCTGCTTGATGAACTTTTCGGAATCCTTCAATGTCTAAAGGAGCAGCGTTGATGTTTACCCTGCGAATTTCACCATTTCCAGTTTTAACGGAATAGGCAATCTGAGCACATTCGGAAATAAAATCAGCATTGTATTCAGAATGTTCTCCAAAAACAAGAACCAGTCTTTTTTGACCATTTTCTTCCAAAGCTTCAATTTCTTTTTTAATTTCGTTTTTCTGAAGCGTTTTACGAATTGCTTCTTTGTTTTCTGCTCTAAACCCACAATAGGAGCAGTTGTTAATACATTTGTTTCCAATATATAAAGGAGCAAATAAAACGATACGATTGCCATAAACTATCTTTTTTAAAGTTCGGGCACCATCTTTTATGGCTTCTACTAAATCGGAATCGGTTGCGTTAATTAAAACCGCAGTTTCTTCCAATGTCAGTCGCTTTTTATCGAGCGATTTTGCTATCACATCCAAAACCCGCTGGCGGTCGGGACGAACGGAGTTTAAATAACCCTCAATCTCTTCAACATCGAGGAAAGGCTTCATCCTCTCGTCTTTAATCTTGTATTTTTCAGGAGTAAAAATCATTTCTTTAAGTTTAAGTTTCTAATTAACAACAAAGTTAAGCCTTTTGTTTTTTAATTAACAATGAATACATTGTTTTTTTTGATGTGGATTACTTTAACATTTAAGTAATTGCGGTTTTAATACGATACAAAAGAATAACATTCTTGATGCAAAATCAATTTAATTTGTTGTATGTTGTGCTTTTCGGGTTGTAAAGAGGGTTTTCTAGGGATGAAATGAGTTTGATTTTTTTTAAAATGTATATTAAACCCAAAATCAGCGATAGAAATTACTTAAACGATTATCCTGATTATTAATTTATTAAGGATAGTAATGTTTTTATTATAAAACAAAGGATAACATTATTCTGAACCAAAAGGATATTACATAATAATAGATTTTTACTGGAGGAAGATTATTCTATTTCACTATTGTCCGATAAATTTTCAATATTTTTTGCCCTTAAATTCCCTGAAGGGAAATATTGAAAATTTGATTATAATTATTTGATTTTTAACACACCCTTTAAGGGGTTAGGGGCAAAAGTGTTGAAAATTAGCGAGGAATTTAACTCAATAAAAAACCAAGCCATCAATAAAGCTCATACTGTTAAACTGCTTAATACCTCAATATTGCATAATTATTATTAGCTTTTATCGAACAACAGTGATTCTATTTGAAAAATTTTGAAAAATTTTTCAAAATCCGTGATTTATTGTTATTTTTGGGAAGAAAAAATAAATCATGGAAGTAACAAGGCTTTTTGACATTTTACCATATAGTGCAACAAAACATCCAAAAGAGGACGCTATTTGTGGAAAAGATAATGGTTTTTGGATAAAATATAGTAATCAACAAATTGTTGAAATTGTTGATAATCTGTGTTATGGACTTATGCAACTCGGTATTCAAAAAGGAGATAAAATAGCAACTATCACATTTAATCGCCCCGAATGGAACTTTTTGGATATGGCTATTATGCAATTAGGAGCCATTCACG
>JBBQWB010000140.1:0-6122 GCA_038210985.1 Bacteroidales bacterium | reverse complement strand
TTTATCAAATGTCAATAGGTTTTATTTATTTTTATTAACAATTAAGTATTGCTTTTTAAATATCATTAAAAAATATGAATCTTTTCTTAACATTGGGCGTCTCGACTCCGTGGTCAGTGAGCAGTTCGGCTTCGCTCACTGACCACGGAGTCGAACTGCTCAACGTCCAATTATATTACATGGTTAATCATTAAATGTATCAGTTTAAACAAAAAAAGGCTGTCCCGAAGAACAGCCTTTTTTATGATATAAATTTATTTACCCGATTTAATTGCAGCTTGAGCAGCAGCTAAACGAGCGATTGGAACTCTATATGGAGAGCAGCTAACATAGTTTAATCCGTGTTTAAAACAGAATTCAACTGATGCAGGGTCGCCACCTTGTTCGCCACAAATACCAACTTTAAGGTTTGGTCGTGTATCGCGGCCTTTTACAACAGCCATTTCAATTAATTGTCCAACACCTTCTTGGTCTATTGATTGGAATGGATCAACAGCTATTACTTTTTGATCGATATAATCTCTCATAAAACCACCAGCATCATCACGGCTAAAACCAAAACTCATTTGAGTTAAGTCGTTAGTTCCGAAAGAGAAAAATTCAGCAGTTTTAGCCATTTTATTAGCTAATAAACAAGCACGAGGAATTTCAATCATAGTACCATATAAATAGTCGATTTTATCAACACCAAATTTCTTACAAACTTCAGCATAAACTCTATCAACAACAACTTTAGTAATATCAAGTTCACGAACATCGCAAGTAACAGGAACCATCATTTCAGGTTTAGGATTTTTACCTTCTTTTATTAATTCAACTGATGCTTCAAATAAAGCTCTAATTTGCATTTCAGTAATTTCAGGATAAGTAATACCTAAACGAACTCCACGGTGTCCCATCATAGGGTTAGTTTCGTGTAGTGCTTCACCACGTTTTGCAATTGCTTCGACACTAATGCCTAATTCTTTTGCAAGTTCTGCTTGATTTTCAGCACCTTGTGGAACAAATTCATGAAGTGGTGGATCCAATAAACGGAATGTTACCGGAAGTGTATCCATTGCTTCTAGTGTTTCCTTATAATCGTGTTTTACATACTGAAATAGCTCGTCAAGAGCAGCACGGCGTTCTTTTACACCATCGCTTAAAATCATTTTACGAAGTAAGAAAAGAGGTTTTTCTGCTCCTTTTCCATAGAACATGTGCTCGGTACGGAATAAGCCGATACCTTCGGCACCAAAACTACGTGCAATTCTTGCATCTTCTGGAGTATCTGCATTGGTGCGAACACCCATGGTACGATATTTATCGGCAATTCTCATAAACTCTTGGAAGCGTGGATTTTCAGAAGCATCCATTAAGCTCAATGAACCTAAATAAGCATACCCTTTAGTTCCATCAAGTGTTAAAACATCTCCTTCTTTTATAACAATACCAGTTTCTTTAACGGTAGCTTTTTTAGCAACAACGTCCACATGAAGTGCACCTGCACCAACGATACAGCATTTTCCCCAACCACGTGCGACCAATGCAGCGTGAGAAGTCATACCACCGCGAGCAGTTAATATACCTTCTGCAGCACGCATACCTTCAACATCTTCGGGATTTGTTTCTTCACGAACCAATAATACTTTTTCGCCTCTACGTTGCCATTCAACAGCATCTTCGGCAGTAAAAACCACTTTACCAACCGCAGCACCAGGTCCAGCAGGTAAACCTTTAACAAAAGGTTCAGCTCCTTTTAACAGAGCTGGGTTAATAATTGGGTGCAAAAGCTCGTCTAATTGAGCTGGATCGAGACGTAAAACGGCTGTTTTTTCGTCAATTCGACCTTCTTTTAACATATCCATTGACATATTTAAAGCAGCTGTACCGGTACGTTTACCTACACGGCATTGCAACATGTATAATGTACCTTCTTGAATGGTGAATTCAATATCAAGCATGTCTTTGAATGCATCTTCTAAGCGATTGCGAATTTCGAAAAGTTCGTTGTAAGAATCAGCCCAAGCTTCTTGCATGCTGTGCAAATGTTTGTTCTGTTCGTTTTTAGTATCGTCGTTAAGTGGACTAGGAGTGCGAATACCAGCCACCACGTCTTCACCTTGTGCATTGATTAACCATTCGCCATAAAATAAATTATCGCCAGTTGCTGGATTACGTGTAAATGCAACACCCGTTGCCGAAGTATCGCCCATATTACCAAAAACCATCGCTTGAACGTTTACTGCGGTGCCCCATTCATCGGGAATACCTTCGATACGGCGATAAGAAATTGCTTTTTTACCATTCCAACTTTTAAAAACCGCTTTTATTCCACCAAATAATTGAGCTTCGGCGTCATCTGGAAATTCCTGTCCTAACGATTTTTTTACAGCTTTTTTAAACTCTTCTGCTAATAATTGTAAATCTTCAGCTGTTAAATCGGTATCTGAAGCGTAGCCTTTTTCGTGTTTAAATGCATCCAACATTTCGTCTAACAATTTACGAATACCTTTTCCACCAGTTGGTTCCATACCTTCTGCTTTTTCCATAACCACATCGGCATACATCATAATTAAACGACGATATGAATCCCATACAAAGCGAGGATTATTGGTTTTTTTTAATAATGCAGGAATTGTTTTTGAACTTAAACCGATATTTAAAACGGTGTCCATCATACCTGGCATGGAACTACGTGCACCAGATCGACAAGATAAAAGAAGAGGATTTTCGGTATCACCATATTTCATACCCATTGCATCTTCAACTTTTTTCATTGAACTCCACACTTCCGCTGTTAAGCTTTCGGGAAGTTTGCAATTGTTTTCGTAATAGGCAGTACAACATTCGGTTGTAATTGTGAAACCTGCTGGAACTGGAAGTTCTAATAAGCACATTTCGGCTAAATTTGCACCTTTTCCACCTAATAAATTTTTCATTTCGGCTTTTCCATCGGCTGTTTTGTTGCCAAAGAAATAAACATACTTCATACTCATTTTATCTTACGTGTTGATTATTAATTAATTATAATATTTTTACTTATTGAACCACAAAGTTAATAAAAATCTTCTTTCGTAATATTAAATTGAGGTTAAACTATGCAAATGGAAAAGGATTTTTTATCAGTTTTTTAGAAGTTCCTTAAATCCGCAAGGAAATTCTATTACAAAGCCAAACTGCCCTTCATTTCAGGCAATGCTCAAAAAAACCGTTTCACCGTACCAAAGGGTACGCCTGCAATGCTTTTTTTTGTGCTATACATGAACTGAACCACATTTTGACTTTACATAACGAATCACCTTGCGGATTTAAGGAAGTTTAATAAAGTTCATTCTCGAAAATTATACTCATCCTCTTTGGAATTTTGTATTTAGAAAATAGTATATTTTGTAACTAATCGATGCAAAATTTCTTTGCATAGCAATAGCTATGGAAATAAATTTTACGATGCATTGAGCATGTCGAAATGAAGAAGAGTAGATGCAAAAGATACGGTTTATATTACAAAAATCCATGGAGGTTGAGTATAGATAGTTCATTTAAATATGCAGAAGAACAATTTATTTTTTTTATTTCTTAATTGACTACTACAATTTTTACACTTTTTTTGAAAACATTTGGAATTATAACTGTGGCTCAATAAATAGCTTGAGCAACTTCGATTTGGAGACTGGCTGTATTTCCCGAACCCTCAAGTTTATATTCGCCAATAACACGACCTAGCATATCATGCAATTGTAATACTGCACCATCAGGAACGGCGGTGTTGGAATGAAAAAAAATCAAAACAGCTTTTAATAGTATTTTGAGGTATAAAGAATTTAATACTTTATACCTCAAAATTTTATAAAACTACTCAATAATTACCTTTAAAACTTTTTTAGAACTAAAGTCTTGGTTATACAAGCCTATAAAATATAGACCTTTAGTTAGTTTAGTAGTATTGACTGTAATGCTTTCGCTCCGTGATGAATAAGTGTGCGATTGAATCTGCCGTCCTAATATATCACTGATTATTAAGTGCGAAACATTTTCAGTATTGACTAAACTGACGAAATCACTACATGGATTCGGAAATAATGAAATATCTTCCTTAAAATCTGATTCAAATACGCCACCAATGTCTTTATTAACAAATCTAAAACATATAGAATCTAATTTATATAATAGTGATTTTTTTTCCTCAAAACATAATAATTCAGATTCGCCTTGATACAAGGTAGCATAATTAACAAAGAAAGGACCTGCATTACTTCCTATTCCTTCAATCCAAAAATGATTACCTCCTACGTTTTGATAATGAATACGGGTTTTTTTTCTAATAATATCATAATATGATTCTTCAGTTACATTTTTGTAAATTATTTTTAATTGTAAAATATTATTATAGCTATTTAACAATGTAAAATCCTGCACCCTTTCATATCTCTGAAAAGGGAATGCGTATACAGTAATGGTATCGCCCCAGTTTTCATAGTCAAAGTCATAAAGAATGAGTTCACAGGTATCACAATTTATAAATAATGGCGTGTCAGAAATCCACATCCAACTATTAAAACCCATTACACTATCGGTTTTATGATATACTCCATATACCTTTTTGTTTGCAGTATCATTCCTTATTGCAGCATAATAAACTGCTTTATTCATGTCAAAATTAAAATCCACTGAATCCGACTGCCAATATACTTTTGAATATGTTTTACTATTAATAACGGTATCACCATGTACAAAGTATTTTGCACTATTTACCGACCATAAAGCACTATCCATAGGAATTGGAATGTAGTTTTGTGAATTTGATGCTTTTATAGCTATTACGCACAAAATCAAAATCATTATTTTTTTCATACTATATCGTTTTAATTGTTAATGCTAACTTTTTCAAGTTTAAGTGTTTTGCCCTCTGATTGTATTTTAATAAAATAATTTCCGGAAATAAAAGTGTTTGTTTCAATTAAAAGCTCCCCTTCTTTTTGATTAACTTTTTTTGAATAAAGATTTCTGCCAAACATATCACAAATATCAATTGTAAAATTTTCAATTTCCACTTTATAATATACAATTAGATAATCCTTAGCAGGATTAGGATATATTTTTAACACATTACTGTCGAAAATGTTTTTTGTTTCTTTAGTTGTTTTTAATTTTTCCTCGCTAGTATTAATTTCATAAATTGGTTCGGAATATTCCATCAAATTTAATCGCAACATTAAATTACGTGCAATTCCTTTAACTGATGATTCTTCATTATTAGCAATTTGAATTAATGCGAGATAATCTTCGGATGATAAGCTGTCTAAAACTTTATAATTTGATTTTAAATCACTAACTAAGGTAGCTAAAAAAACTAAATCATCATCATTGCTTTCAAGTATTAAATTATAATATTGAGCAGCATTTTCATGTTTATTTACCTGTAACATTCGTAAATATTGATTAAAAGTGGTATTTTTTGTTTTTTCAATACTCATTAAACTACAAATACTGTCAGAAGCAAATGCATTTAAAGAATCTTGTTTTAGTTCAGTAATCAAATTACTTATTTCAACTGCTCTTTTATTTCGTAACATTAACAATCGTGATTCAAAATGCTCTTTTGCAGATACATAATTGCGACTATTTTCAATTTCAGTCATCAAATAATCAGGTATTACATTTTGTCTGTTTTCAATACTCTTTTTTATTTCTTCCGATTTAATACCTTGTGGATTAGCAGTTAAAACCTGAGTTAACATTACAGGAGGCAAAACAGATTCATTCTCGATTGCTGAAACTAAAACTGTATCAGATAAAAAAGGAGATTTGGTCAATAAGCTGTTTCTTAAATTCAATGCATCCCAAGATGGTGAATTAGTAATTTCATCAATTACTAACATCGTATTGCCACCATCTACCAAATTATTAAGCTGATTTTCGATTACACTAATTTCAGAAGAATAGTTATTTATGTTTGAATAAGAATTATTCAAGTTTTTATTGATGCCTCCACCTGTGACTGGACACTGTGCCGTTTTATTATAAGCAACACTTGTATTAAAGAGAGTAATTGATGTAGTTGAATAGTTTACAGGAACCCACCTTGCAGTTCTAAGTGGTTTTGTATTATGGTAATAATTTACTGTCCAAGATTCATTATA
>JBBQWB010000139.1:0-6255 GCA_038210985.1 Bacteroidales bacterium | reverse complement strand
TGCTTTCACCCTTGAGGGCTGGGGCAAAAAAAGAAATGAAAACCAACAAAATCTTGGTCGGAATGACCTAAATTCGTTGTAAGTATAACAGCTTGTCCGACCTTTGGCGGAAAGAAGTTGGCGTTTTCTTGCAGACACTATGTAGAAACTACAAACGATGATGGTTGTTATGTATATTCTGATACATTGCAAATTGTAATTGCTAATCAAATAAATACTCCTGTAATTACTGCAGTAGTTACTGCAGTAGGTACAATTCAAGACGGACATGTTGTTTTGGGCGTAATAAACCCAATAACTGGTGCAAGTTACCAATGGTATAAAGGCATGGTTATGATAACTGGTGCAACAGGCGTAACCTACGAAGCTACTCAAACAGGTTATTATCACGTGAAGTTAACTACAACATGTGGAAATGCCGAATCGTACGAATATTATGTTAGCGTTAGCTCTATTGAAGATGCTGTTGCAAACGTAAATTTAATCTATCCTAACCCTGCTAGCGATAAAGTATTTATCGAACTTGTAAATCCTTCAAAAGATGCTCAAGTAAAAGTTTACAATGCAATCGGACAAGTTGTTTCGAGCGAAAAAATTGCAGACGGCAGTCAAAAAATAACAGTCGATGTAAACAACTTCGAACCAGGAGTTTATTATTTCGAGTTAACTTCTACCGAAGGTGCATTTAATCATAAAATTGTTGTCATCAACAACTAAAATGTAATCCTTATTCTAAAAAACGGCGTCCATTTGGTCGCCGTTTTTGTTTTGCAATAGATTTTAATATTAGCCACATTGTCTCATTTTTTTCTACCTTTGTAAAAAAACAAAAACAATATATTATGAGCACAATTAAAATTGGAATTAATGGATTTGGACGTATTGGTCGTTTAGTTTTCAGAGCTTCGTTACAACACAAAAACCTTGAAGTAGTTGCAATTAACGACTTAATTGATGTAAATTACATGGCTTATATGCTGAAATATGATACTGTTCACGGTCGTTTTGATGGAACAGTTGAAGTTAAAGATGGAAAGCTCGTGGTTAATGGAAAATCAATTAGAGTTACTGCTGAACGAATCCCCGAAAATTTAAAATGGAACGAAGCTGAAGTTGAATATGTAGTTGAATCAACAGGTTTGTTTTTAACCAAAGAAACTGCCGAAGCTCACCTAAAAGCAGGAGCAAAACGTGTTGTATTGTCGGCTCCATCAAAAGATGATACACCAATGTTTGTAATGGGTGTAAATAATTATGAATACAAAGGCGAATCCATCGTTTCTAATGCATCATGTACTACAAATTGTTTGGCGCCACTTGTAAAAGTAATTAATGACAACTTCACACTAGTCGAAGGCTTAATGACAACCGTTCATGCAACTACTGCCACTCAAAAAACAGTAGATGGACCATCGGCTAAAGATTGGCGTGGTGGTCGAGCAGCATCTGGAAACATTATACCTTCTTCAACTGGTGCAGCAAAAGCTGTAACTAAAGTAATTCCGTCTTTAAAAGGCAAACTAACGGGAATGTCGTTCCGAGTTCCCACATTAAATGTTTCGGTGGTTGATTTAACTTGCCGAATCGAAAAAGCTGCTACTTACGACGAAATAAAAGCAGTAATAAAAAAAGCATCCGAAAACGAAATGAAAGGCATTCTGGGATATACTGAAGAAGCAGTTGTTTCTTCCGATTTTATTACCGATCCACGAACTTCCATTTTTGATGCCGAAGCTGGAATTATGCTTAATCCAAACTTTGTAAAACTGGTTTCATGGTACGATAACGAGTGGGGCTATTCAAACAAAGTGTTGGATTTGATTTCACACATGAGTACCGTAAAGTAATTATAAAGTTGTATTTCTTTTTCAAGGCTTCTAATTGGGAAGCCTTTTAACTAATTGATTATAATGATTGCTAAAAAGCCGTTTTCCTTAATTTTAATATTGTCTTTTTTTTGCTTTGCTTTTACCTATCAAATTGTAGAAAAAAAAATGAGTTTAACCATGACTTCCCGACTTTTGAAAAGTGGTAAAAAAATAGAATACAATACAGATATTTTTTATCATTTCGACAAAGGGATAATGATAGCTCATTACTACGAACCTTTTGAATATTATATGATTACGGATGCAAAAGGCGAAATAAAAATGTACTACCCTCAAAAAAACGAAGTATATATTTCACGAGACCCATCAAAAATTACCGAACATACAATTTTTTACTATTTTTTTGCAAATCGTTTGGCTGATTTTGGATTGCGTGATTTAGGTTTTACAATTGCCAAAACCGAACCTCGTTCAGATATTATTATTACTCATTGGGCTCCACCAAAAGAAATGGAAAATACCATAAAATCAGTAGAATTGGTTCACCAAAAAAATCTACCAATTTTCATGGCTTACTATTCGCCTAAAAATAAAATTTCTCGAAAAATATACTATTATAACTATACGGATGAGAAACAACTGCCAGTTAGATTTCCGCAAAAAGTAGTAGAATTTAATTATCTCGAAGATGGCGACTCGCTGATAACCCAAATGGTCTTCACAAATATTAAATACGGACAGCAAGCAAATAACCCGAATTTTGATTTTAAAATCCCATTCAATGCTAAAATTGTTAAGCAAAATTAGCCTTATTTTATTTGTGTTTCTAATTTTTACTATTCGTTCGCTTTTTGCACAATCGTTGGAACAAGATTTGAACACAATTGTAAATACAGAATTTACTAATACTGCTTTTCATGATTATAAACCGAAGTTCCTTTTGCCCAATTCGAAATTTTTGGCAGTTAAATATAATCCAGTTTCTCTGTTTTTCGGTTCTTTGATGTTTGTTTATCAAGGATATTTTTCAAAACAGTTTTCTGCTGGATGTCTTTTTAGTCCATCATGCTCTAATATGAGTAAATTGTATATTAGTGAGTTTGGAATAATTAAGGGGGTTTTTTTATCTGCCGATAGGCTCACTCGTTGCAATCGGATGGCAGCCACAGGAGTGCATGAAATCCGAATAAATAAAGACGATAGTAAAATACATGAGAATGCCGAAATGTTTCGCTTAAAACAAAAACACAATCATGATTAACCGGCAAATTTCTCTTTTTTTGTTTTTTCTAATTTATTTAGGATGTTCATTCACAATTAAAGGGCAGGAGTCGAGTGATTCTATCAATTATTCAACAATTAATAAGATTGATTACGAAATTGCATTTTCAAATCATTTAATACAATTAAAAGATTATGATAATGCAATTGAAAATCTTAAGTTGTTAATTTCGGATACGATTGAAAAAGATTTGCTTGATTCCATTTATTTTTTAATTGCACGTTCAATGTTTTATCTCAAAAATTTCGATTCAAGCATTGTTTACTTTAATTATGTTTCCCAAAATGCTTCTTTTTTTAAACCTGCAGTTTTATACACTTCATTGTCATATTCATATCTGGCTGATTATGATAATGCCGAAAAAGCCATATCCAAGATTAAAGAAACAGATACAAATCTTTTGCAAATGCTTTATTTAAATCAATCAGGAATTTCACTATTAAAAAGAGATATTAAAAAGGGAAATGAAAACATCCAAAAATTCACTAAAACTTGGTATCCCGTGGCAGAACAGCAAGAAAAAATGAACTTACTTTACAACGATATTGCGACTTTTAAAAACAAATCGCCAATAATTGCCGGAGTACTTTCTTCCGTAATTCCTGGCTTAGGAAAAGTTTATGCAAATCGTTTAGGCGAAGGTGTTTCGGCTTTTTTAATTACCACAACAATGGGTTTAGTAGCTTTTGAAAATTATCGAAAAGACGGATGGAAGGACCCAAAAACAATATTATTTAGCTCTCTTTTTTCGGTGTTTTATATCGGAAATATTTGGGGCAGTGTATTAAGTGTAAAACTTGTTAAGGATGAATTTAATCAAGAAATAAATGAACAAATTTTGTTTAATCTTCGTGTCCCTTTGCGGATTATTTTCGAGTAATCTGTTTTCGCAAAGCTCAATCGCCGATTCGTTATTTGATATAAAAGAATACGATAAAGCAATTGTATCATACGAAAGAAGTGTTTTTTCTTCGACAAACGAAGATAGTGTTTCTGGTTTTTTGATAAAAAAATCATTTGCCTACAAGGCAAGTCAACAATACGAAAAGGCTATCACAACTCTTGAGCGAATTAATGTGCAATTATTATCCGACTCACTAAACTTTATTGTCTATTACGAGTTGGCAATTAATGCTTTTTTAGATGGCAGATTTAATGAAGCCATTGGCTTTTGCAACATTATTTCTTATTATCACAAGGATAAAGATTATCCAATGGAAAATGTTTATATTGTTTTAGCGTTATCTAACAACGAGATTGGAAACTATGAGGATGCTTTCAAATATTCTATCTCATCACTTAATAATTCCACTATTGATGCTGAAAAAAGGGACAGTTTAAAGCATTCAATAAACATTTTATTTTCACATAAAAACCTTCCACTCTTTAAAAAACCAGAAAAAGCGGAGTTGTTATCTGCCATTATTCCTGGTTTAGGGCAGTGTTACTCGGGATATTATCTCGAAGGATTTGCTAGTTTTCTTACCCATGTGGGTTTAGCTGCCATAACGGGATATGCTGTTTATAAAGCGTATTATTTAACTGCTTATTTTGGAGGCGTATCGATGTTTATGAAATTTTATTTTGGAGGAAGCAGACGAAGTGAGTTTTTAGCACATAAACGAAACGAGAAGATTAAGTTAGATTTTTACAATAAAAACAAACAACTTATTTTGCCAAAATAAAAAAAGCGACTAAAAAACTCAGTCGCTTTTTTTTTATCAAAACATGCGTTTTACCACATAAACACTTTTTGATTATTTTCGTATTTGCCAATATCATCGTTTAGTGCTCCAATTAAAAGAACAACCCAGTCAACAGTTTGGATAATACCACAACCACCGGCTGTACAAAAATAAAGAATAAAAATACCAGTACTTGAACCTAAGTATAAGCGGTGAATACCACAAACTCCTAAAGAAGCAGTGAAAGTTAACGCCCATGCAACCCAAGGATTTTTTGAACTTAGTTGAGCTTGTGTAGAAGGTAAAATGGTAAAATCAGCAATTTGATTAACCGAAACTTGTTCCGCTTGAGCAAACATTTGGTCAACGGCATTGTCGTTAATTGAGTACGAATTTGCTGAAACATTGATGCTTACAGCAATTAAGGCAAAAATCAATACAAATAGTTTTTTCATATAAAGTTTTTTTTAGATGCAAATATATTAAATAATGTTTTTTAAAACAAGCATTTAAGATATTTAATTTACAGTTATTTTAACTTAGCTAATTTAGCAGTAACTTTTACTGTAGTTATTTTGGTTAAAAATCCAATTCCTAAAATTGGTTTTACAACCTTAGTTTCATACTGAGGATAAAAAATAACATCATAACCTGGGTTAGCTGTCATTAATTCGTACAATGCATAATTTGCCGATTTGTCTGCAATAAAATTACCAACAACAGGAAGACTTGCAATGCTTATATTCATAACACCACCGTCAATAGTTCCAGTTTTTTGTGTAAATAATCTTGAAAAATCAATGCCAATAATGGTAGTTGTTTTTGCTTCAGCACTTACTTGGTTTGAAAAAGAAAAGTCCTCTTTTTTAAATTCAACACGAGCATTAGGTTCTTTCATTGAATGATGATAAGCAGTACAACTAGAGCCAAAAATTGCCAAAGCAACGATAAATAATAAGTGTAATTTTTTCATAATGATTTTGTTAATTAGTAATAAATGCAAATATATAAAATTTTTTGACAAAGCAATAATAAAGAATTTTTTTTTTTGAACAATTTGAAAAATCCAAAATTTCATTTTTGTTTGTCATTATTAAAATGCTCATTTTAATAAAACAAAAACAGGCTATTGGGGAAACAGCCTGTTTTTTAACCAAAACACACAAAATGAAAGGGGATTTCCCCTATCGTGGCATCGACTGGAATTGAACCAGTGACACAAGGATTTTCAGTCCTCTGCTCTACCAACTGAGCTACGACGCCTCGGTTTTGAGCGACAAAGATAGTACTAAATTTATTAATTCCAAAAAAAAGTGATATTTTTCCAAAGAAAAAAATAATTTTGCACTAGAATTAATTAATCAAGGAGTCGAAGATGTGTTTAATGAGAAAAATATCAATGGTTTATTTTAAAAAACAACCTAAAATTTTCACCTTTTTAACCTGTCTGCCGATAGGC
>JBBQWB010000138.1:0-6447 GCA_038210985.1 Bacteroidales bacterium | reverse complement strand
CTTCGCACAAGTCTGAGACTTCGCACAACTCTGAGACTTCGCACAACTCTGAGACTTCGCACAACTCTGAGACTTCGCACAACTGGGAATAATAAATATAAAAAAAAAACAAAGGGAAATTTTCAATTTGGATATCTGATTTTATTTACCAAAATTGCTCTCATAAAGCATTAAATCATCTAATACCATTACTTATTTCAAATTAGTCCAACGGATAATTTGAAATTTAGTATGGCATGTCCTCGCAAATCGCTATTTATGCTCAATACTTAATATAAATTATTAAATTCAATTTATTTTAATTGGATTAAAACATATTAGCTTACGGTATAATCTTTATCGGCATAAACTTTAAAATAGAACAATTTAAACTGTTTTTTTACTATTTTTGCAACCATAAAAACATTCTGTTTGAAAAGTAAAATATTTGCCATATTAATGATTTTCAGCTTTATTGCTCCTGTAGCAACAACTTATTTTATTCTTCGAAATCAAAAAAAGATAATCAAAAAGGAGATAAAAAGAAAAATTATTGCTGGTATTGCTAAAGAAGAGTTGGTTTTATTAAAATTCACAGAACAAGAAAAGCAAGAAAAGTTAAAATGGGAACACTCCAAGGAATTTGAGTTCAATGGCAATATGTACGATGTTGTTGATAACGAAATTAAAGGAGATACAACTATTTATTGGTGTTGGTTAGACGATGAAGAAACAAAGCTAAATAAACAACTTAGCGAATTGGTTTCCCGAGCATTAGGGAATAATCCTAAAAATAAAGAAAATCAAAAACGATTAAATAATTTTTTCAATTCTCTATTTTATTCAGAATCAAAAGAAAAAATAGCTATATCCGTTTTGGAAATAAATTGTAAATGTGTTTATACACAAAAATTCATTCAATTTGTATCATACTCTCCCTTAGACCCCCCACCTAAAATGGTTTTTACTAATAATTTTGTATAAAACTATTTAAGCTTCTAATACATAGAGGCTAATTGCATTTATTTTGAACATCTATTAAATTAGCACAATGAAGAAATTTTTCATAGTGTGGTTTTTTATGAGTTTATCATGGTATTTACAATCTCAAACCATAACCATAAAAAATCATAAAACGGGAGAGCCAATTGACATGGCAACTTTAATGAGCAACAAGCCTAATGCTTTTGCATCAACGAACGCCCAAGGACAAACAAATATTTCGGCATTTAAAAATGCCGACAGTATATTTATTCGTCATATTAATTACAAAGAACTTGTAGTTAGTTATAAGCAACTTGAAACTGCAAATTTTCAAGTTGAGATGACTGGTAAAAAGATTTTGTTAAACGAAGTAATCATTACTTCCAATCGCTGGGCTGAGAACATTATTGAAACACCAAATAGAATTGAAACAATTAAAATGAAGGAGGTTGCATTTCAAAACCCTCAAACAACAGCGGATTTGCTTGGAGTAAGTGGATATGCTTTTATTCAAAAAAGTCAGCTGGGCGGAGGTTCGCCAATGTTGCGTGGTTTTGCAACAAACCGAGTTTTATTAGTGGTAGATGGTGTTCGGATGAATACGGCAATTTTTCGAGCCGGAAACACTCAAAATGTAATCTCGTTAGATGCAAATGCAATAGGAAGCACCGAAATTATATTTGGTCCAGTATCGGTTCTGTATGGCAGTGATGCTATTGGAGGCGTTATGAGTTTTCGAACTATAGAGCCAAAATTATCGGATTCTACGAATAAAAAAATGATTGCTAGTGGAAATGCATTTATGCGGACATCCACTGCAAATTCGGAAAAAACAGCTCACCTAGATTTTAATATCGGCATAAAAAAATGGGCATTTGTAACAAGCGTTACAAGGTCGGAATATGGCGATTTAAGATCGGGTTCCGTTGGTGGGGATAACTATTTTTACAGACCTAATTATGTTCAAACTATCGAAAATAAGGACTATATGGTTGAAAATAGCGATTCTACCCTACAAGTTGGTTCAAAATACTCCCAAACTAATTTAATGCAAAAAATTCGATTTAAACCAAATAAAAACTGGGATTTCGATTATGGTTTCCATTTTTCCGAAACTTCCACTTTTAACCGCTACGACAGATTGTATGTTATTCAAACAGATGGTCCGTATAAAAATAAATTAAGATGGGCAGAATGGTACTATGGTCCTCAAAAATGGAACATGAATCGAATCGGAATTACGCATAGTAAGAGCAATATTGCCTATGATAATTTGAGTTTAGTTGCTGCGTATCAGTTTTTTGAAGAAAGCAGATACGATAGGCAGTTTATGTTTAGAGAATTGCGAATGCAAAAAGAGCAGGTAAATGCATTTTCGATAAACTTAGATTTAGATAAAAAAATATCTAAAAAACTATCCTTAAACTATGGACTTGAAGCAGTATATGACATTGTTCATTCAGAGGCATCTCTTACGCATGTTGTAACAAAAGATGTGGATTCGAGCGTTACTCGTTATCCCGACGGTTCCACTTGGCAATCGCATGGTGCGTATACCAACATAAAGTACAGTTTAACAAACAAACTACTTCTTAATGGAGGTTTAAGATACAGTTTCTATAAAATTAATGCAGATTTTGATACTGCTTATTTTCCTTTCCCATTTACCAGCACTGTTATGAGTAACGATGCGATAAACGGCAGTTTAGGTTTGATTTTTACAGCAAATCAATCGCTGCAAATTTATATAAATGGAGCAACTGGATATCGAGCACCAAACATTGATGATATGGGAAAAGTATTTGAATCGACACCAGGTTATTTGGTGGTGCCAAATCCGAATCTTAAACCCGAAAAAGTTTACAATGCCGAAATTGGTTTTGTGAAAACATTTGGAAATTTCATGAAAATTGATTTTGCTGGATACTACACCCTGCTAAAAGATGGAATGGTTCGCGAAAACTTTTTACTAAATGGCGATTCAACTATCCGATACTTGGGAAATAAGAGCAAAATACAAGCGGTTCAAAATATTACAAAAATGCAAATATATGGTTTACAGGCTGGTATTGAAATTTACTATAAGGGAATAGGCTTAAAAAGCAATATTTCGTACCAAAACGGTCGAGAACAAAGCCCTGATAGTTTAGTTTACTATCCCTTAAGACACGCTGCTCCAACTTTTGGTAGCACTCATTTTACCTACGAATATCGAAAATTTAAACTCGATTTTTATGCTGTTTATAATGCAAAAATGGATTATGAAAATCTAGCATTAACCGAACGTTTAAATGCATCGTACGCACGAGATGAAAATGGACTTGCTTATGTTGCAAGTTGGTACACGCTGAATTTTAAAACAGCATGTAACTTTAACCAATATGTAACATTAGCGGTTGGTATTGAAAACATTACTGACCGACTTTATCGTCCATATTCATCTGGTATCAATGCTCCTGGACGAAATGTAATTATATCATTACGAACTAAATTTTAATTAAATCGATAATTTTTAAATTAAACATCATGAAAATGAATTATATCAAATCAATTTTTTTAACATTGCTCACCTTTTTCGGTTTGAGCTTAATTACCAATGCTCAAACGATAGCTGCAGGAGGATGGCATTCGTTGGCAATATGCAACGACAGTACCGTTAAGGCTTTTGGAGAGAATGCGTCGGGTCAGCTTGGCGATGCTTCAAATATCGATCGAAGTATTCCTATTTTAGCAATAGGTTTATCCAAAATAATTAGTGTTTCGGGCGGTGGCGACCAATTGGAAGCCCACTCCTTAGCACTAAAAAACGATGGAACGGTTTGGGCTTGGGGTAGCAATATTTATGGAGCTCTTGGAAATGGAACCACTACAAACACAAATGTTCCAGGACAAGTTTTACTTATAAATGGAATTATTCAAGCTTCTGCTGGTGGCTGGCATTCGTCTGCATTAAAAAACGATGGAACCGTTTGGACTTGGGGTTGGAATACAGATGGACAATTAGGAGATGGAACTTTTGTGGACAAAATTATTCCGGCTCAAGTTAACGGCTTGAGCGATATTATTAAAATTTCGGCAGGAACATATCATATGCTTGCACTAAAAAGCGACGGCACGGTTTGGGCTTGGGGAGATAATATCAGCGGACAAATTGGTGATGGCTCCACTACCGACAGAACTACGCCTGTTCAAGTTGTTGGACTTACAAATGTGGTTCACATTTCAGCTGGTCGATTTTTTTCGTTGGCAATAAAAAACGATGGAACGGTATGGACATGGGGTGAAAACTTGTATGGTCAACTAGGAAACGGCAATACTGTTAATAGTTCTGTGCCCGTTCAAGTTTCAGGTTTAACCGCAGAATTACCAGCTGTTGTGGCAACAGGAGCTTTTCACTGCTTGGTTGTGAAAACAGATGGGACAGTTTGGGCATGGGGACGTAATAGTTACGGAAATCTTGGAGATGAATCCGTTACCCATCGTTCGTCGCCAGTTCAAACGCTATATATTACCAATGCTAAAGCAATGGCTGCAGGTACAAATTTTTCGGTACTTTTGAAAGATGATGGTACTTTTTGGGGCTGTGGAAGAAATGCTAGTGGACAATTGGGCGATGGCACTTTGTTGCAACGAAATACCATAGTTCAATCTACCTCATTATGCCCAATATTGCTACCAATGGGCGTTTTTTCTATAGATTTTTCAAAGTCAATTGAGGCAAATGTGTTCCCAAATCCATCTACTTCGGGAATGTTTAATTTGCAAATATTTGACAATAATCCAATTCAAATTAAAAATGCAAGCATTGAAATTTATAATGCAATTGGCATAAAGGTGTTTCAATCCACTATCCATCCAGAAATGCTTCCTGCAAATATTTGTATCGACCTTTCTAATCAGGCCAATGGCATCTATTTTATGACCATCGTTTCTGGTGAGAATAGAATAAATATGAAATTAATTAAGTAATCAAAAATTTACAACTTACAAGGTCAAATTGTAAAAATGGAATCTTTGACAAGCACTACTAATTCTATTGAGTATTAATTGAATCGATTAAGCAAAGATAATTTCACCTCCAAATCCTCTCACATAAACGTTCGTGAAAATTATTGAATTGACTTTTACTGTTTTTTTAAATGCAGCTTTATTTCTTAATCTGGTAAAAATATAATTCATTTTTCTTGTATGAATTAAATATTTTATATACGTTTGAAGAAAAATTCAAACCTATGGAATTAATGAATAAAATACGGGAATCTGCCCGTGAAAAAAACCGTTGTATCGTCCTTCCCGAAGGAACTGAGGAACGCACTTTAAAAGCTGCTGATATTATTTTAAAAGAAAAATTAGCAAGAATTGTTTTAATTGGCAATGAAAAAGAAATTCTTGAAAAGAGTGCTGCATGGAATTTAACGCACATTTCAAAAGCTCGTATAGTGGATCCAGTTACAAATGATAAAAAGCTGTTTTACACCGAAATGTTATACGATTTGAGAAAGACCAAAGGCATGTCAATGGAAGCCGCAGAAAAACTAGTTGAAAACCCATTATATCTAGCCGTTTTGATGATAAAAAACAAAGAAGTGGATGGCGAAGTTGCTGGAGCACAAAATTCAACTGGCGATGTATTGCGTCCTGCTTTTCAAATTGTTAAAACATTGCCTGGGGTAAGTGTTGTTTCGGGAGCATTTATAATGGTTATGAAAGATAAACAATGGGGCGATGATGGAGTTATGGTGTTTGCCGATTGTGCCGCTCATCCAAATCCTACTGCTCGTGAGTTAGCCGAAATAGCTGTTGTTACTGCTGCTACTGCTAAAAACATTGCTGGCTTAGAACCAAGAGTTGCTATGCTAAGTTTTTCAACTAAAGGCAGTGCAAAACACGAAATGGTTGATAAGGTTGTGGAAGCTACTCGAATTGCCCAGGAAATGGCTCCCGAACTTCTTATCGACGGCGAACTTCAAGCCGATGCTGCAATTGTTCCATCGGTAGGAAAAAGCAAAGCTCCAGACAGCAAAATAGCTGGCAAAGCAAATGTTTTAGTTTTTCCAACTTTGGAAACTGGAAACATTGCCTATAAACTTGTTCAACGAATGGCTGGTGCCGAAGCAATTGGTCCAGTTATGCAAGGAATGGCAGCTCCAATTAATGACTTATCCAGAGGTTGCTCGGTTGAAGATATTGTAAACTTAGTGGCAATTACGGCTAATCAATCGTAGATTTAGCTAAGAAAATATTACACAGTGTTTCAGAGCGGATGTATGATTGTCATGCATACGCCAGTAGTCGGAGAAACGTAGTGAAGCGTAAGCATCTGCAAATTGTCATGCATCCGCCATATGGTTAATAAATTTGAACCTAAGTTGTCAACTTCAGGTTTATGATGTCTAATTGGTTTTCGTGAAAGTTTCGATTGATTTTCCCCATCAGATTGACCAATTTTATTAATCACAATATTTATTTGTTCATCGCATTTTG